>CAZACO010000337.1:0-5262 GCA_964483185.1 uncultured Desulfobacteraceae bacterium | reverse complement strand
GCCGATTCCGTGGCCCGGCGGAATTTGCCCCAGAAATCGATTTCCCAGCTCAGGGTCGGCCCCACATAGGCATAGGAGTTTCGGGTGTCGGATCGGGTTCCACCGGAAAACGTACCCGTACCGGCCCCGGCCTGGACATAAAAGCCGGGATACTGATCGGCCCGGGTATACCCCACATAGGCGCGGGCCTGTTCCACGCGACTTGCGGCAATCTTCAAATCCTTGTTGTTTTCCAGGGCCTGATTCACGAGGCTGTACAGCACAGGGTCATCAAACAATTCCCACCACTTCAGGTTGATCATGGTTTCCACGGGAATCTTTTCAAAACGGTAGTTTTCCGGTGTTTCAACCACAGGGGGTTTGAAGTCCGGCCCGACTGCGCACCCACAACAGAAAAAAAAGGCCGATACGCCGAATATGTGTATCCATCTTTTCATGCGTCTGGTGATCATCGTTCGTTCAGGCCTTTCGTGAAACTTCCAGTTATCGGTTATTCGTTATTGGCTATCGGTTCTAAGATGGAATTCCAGTGTCATCAACTGTCATGAATCGTCATGGGTTGTTAAATAGTCAGCCATAGGTTGGGTTTTGCTCCGTTCTACCCAACCTACTTTAGTTCACTTTAGGCATTTTAGTCACTTTAGCTCATTTTAGTCACTTTCTGGAAGGTCCCGTTTCTTCTCGTACCGGCCGATCTTGCCGATCAGGACAAAGAACATCGGATAAAAGAAGACCCCCAACAACGTCGCCAACGTCATCCCGCCTAATAGTCCCATGCCCATGACGACCCTGGCCTCGGCACCGGCCCCGGTCGCCACCACCAGCGGCAGTACGCCTAAGATAAAGGAAAAGGCCGTCATCAATATGGGCCTGAACCGCAGTCTCGCCCCCTTTATCGCCGCATCAAACAGCGAAAGTCCTTTGTCAAATTCCAGCTTGGCAAACTCGACGATCAGTATGGCATTTTTGGCGGCCATGGCAATGAGCATCACCAGGGCAATCTGGGCAAACACATTGAGCTCATAGCTCTGGCTGTACATGCGGGCCACGTACAGGGCCAGGAATGCGCCGAAGATGGCAAAGGGCGTTCCCAACAGAATGCTGAAAGGCAGGGACCAGCTTTCATACTGTGCGGCCAGGATCAGAAAGACAAAGACCAGTGAAAAGACAAAGACAATGGACCCTGTCCCCGCGGCCTTCTTCTCCTGATAGCTCATATTGCTCCACTCATACCCCATCCCGTTCGGCAGCACCTGGCCGGCTGTTTCCTCGAGGGCCGCCATGGCCTGGGCCGAGGTATGTCCCTGTGCCGGACTCCCGGTCAGTTCCACGGAGCGATACAGATTATACCGATTGGTGTAGTCCGGACCGACGATATTGTGGATGTTGACAAAGGTGGACAGGGGAACGCTGTTACCCGCATTATTAGTGATATAGAAGAAATCGATCTGGTCCTCTTTGAGCCGGTATTGGGGCTCTGCCTGAATAAAGACTTTATAAAGTCTTCCAAAACGATTGAAATCATTCACATAAGAACCGCCTAAAAAGGCCCCAAGGGTCGTATAGATGCTGTCTAAGGAAACCCCTGCCTTCAAGGCCTTATCTTTATTGATTTCCATGTACCGCTGGGGAACGCTGGCTCGAAAGGTGGTAAAGATGGACCCGATTTCAGGTCGCTTCATGGCTGCCTGAATGAATTTGCCCGCATGTTCGGCCAGATAGGCCGGGGGATTCCCTACCTTGTCCTGGATCATCAGGGTAAACCCGGAACCGCTTCCCAGCCCGGGAATAGCAGGCGGCCCGAACGCAAACACCTGGGCCTCATTGACGCCTACGTAGAAGTCCACATTCAGGAGGGCCACCAGTTCATTGGCGGTGATCTTCCGCTTGGCCCAGTCCCTGAGGGAGACAAAAATAAAGCCTGAATTGGAGGCCATGCTGTTTGAAAGAAGGCTGAATCCCGCGGCCGTGGTGATGAATTCCACCTCCTCATGCGCTCTAATGATCTCTTCCACCTTTTTGCAGACAGCGTTGGTCCGTTGAAGGGATGCCGCATCGGGCAACTGGATATTGACCATGAGATACCCCATGTCTTCCTCGGGCATGAACCCCCCGGGTATCCGTTTGCCCAAGAATCCCATGGCAACCGTGAGGATGAGGATGAAGATAACGCCGATGCTGATTTTTCGTGTAACCAGACGGGTGAATCCCACGTACCCATTCGTAGATTTGTCAAAAACCTTGTTGAACAGCCTGAAGAACGCGCCTAAAGGACCTCGAGGCGGTTTCCTCTTCCTGAGCAGCAGCGCACAGAGGGCGGGGCTCAGGCTCAGGGCGTTCACCGATGAAAAGAGGACGGAAACAGCGACCGTGATGGCAAACTGCTGGTAGAGGCTCCCGGTAATGCCCCCCATGACGGCCACGGGAATAAACACGGCCACCAGGACCAGTGTCGTGGCGATCACGGGCGCGGTGACCTCATCCATGGCTTTGATGGTAGCGGTTTTCGGGTCCATGCCGTTTTCAATATTGACCTGGACCGCCTCCACCACCACGATGGCGTCATCCACCACGATGCCGATAGCGAGCACCAGCCCCAGGAGAGAAAGGACATTGATGGTAAAGCCGATCAGGGGAAACACCATGAAGGCCCCTATCAAGGAAACAGGGATGGCGATGGTGGGGATGAGAGCCGCCCGCCAGTCCTGGATAAAAACGAAGACCACCAGGATCACCAGGGCCAGGGCGATAAATAGGGTTTCGACGATTTCATCGATGCCCGCTGTAATGGCCAGGGTGGTATCCAGGGAGATGTCATACCTGAGACTTTCCGGGAAAGACCCGGAAAGTTCTTTCATTGTGCTTTTGACCTTTTCCGCCAACTCCACGGCATTGGAACCGGGGGCCTGGTACAGGGCGATCATGGCGCACGAACGGTTATTGAGCCGGGTAAAAGCATTGTAGGTCTCCACCCCTAACTCGACCCGGGCCACATGCTTGATCTTGACCTGGGCCCCGTCCTCAGTGGTCCGGATGACCACTTCCCCGAATTCCTTTTCCGACTGAAGGCGCTCCGGCAGCCGGACCGTATACGTGAACTCCGTGCCCGGCGGCGCGGGCTCCGCCCCGAATTTACCCCCCGGGACAATCACACTCTGGGCCCGGATGGCGTCCACGATTTCAGGCACGGTGATCCCCATCTGGGCCAGCCGATCGGGCTGGATCCAGATGCGCATGGAATAATCGCTTGCGCCGATCACGTTCACCCGGCCGATCCCCTTGATCCGGGCCAGGATATCCTTGATGTTGATCAGGGCGTAGTTTCCCAAAAAATGCTGATCATACCGACCATCCGTCGAGGTGACAGCAATCAGCATCAGGATGTTGGGGAGTGATTTCTCGGTGGTCACCCCGTATCTCTTGACCTCTTCGGGAAGCTTGGCAGTGGCCGCGGCCACCCGGTTCTGGGTGAACACGGTATTCATGTCCGGGTCGGTGCCGACGTCAAAGGAGGTCTGGATGGTCATGCTGCCGTCGTTGGCATTGGTGGACTTCATGTAGATCATGTTGTCCACGCCGTTGATCTGCTGCTCTAACGGCGTGGCCACGGACTGCTCAACGCTGATGGAATCGGCCCCCGTATAAGTGGCCCGTACTTCCACAATGGGAGGGGTGATGTTGGGGTATTGCTCAATCGGAAGGCCGCCCAGAAACACCAGGCCCACAATCACCGTGACGATGGCGATGACCATGGCCACAATGGGACGCCTGACGAAAAAGTTGCCCTTATCTGTCTGATCCGGCATTATTTACTCGTTGCTGGTTACTGGATGCTTGATACTGGTTACTCGTTACTGGTTGCTCGTTGCTGGTCGGAGCCAAGCATAGATCCCACGGTACGCGGGATTCCTGGTTGCTCGATACCGGATAAAATCCTTGCGCCTAACGCCTCATGCCTTGCACCCATTTAGGCACTTTAGCGCAGTTGAGTCACTTCCCCCCGCTACTTCTTCTCCTCATCCGGGAATGGAATCTCCTTGACCACAGGCTCTACGACCGTCCCGTCCTTCACCTTCTGCAGCCCTTCGTACACCACCTTTTCACCCGGTTTCAGGCCTTCACGGATGAGCCAGAACGATTTGATCTTGGGACCCACCTTGACTTCCCTGGCCTGGGTCTTGTTTTCCGCGCCCACCACATAGACGCTGAAAGACCCCTGCAGTTCCACGACGCATCGCTGGGGGATCAAAATCCCGTCTTTCACCACCTCGACCTCTCCTCGTACCCGGGCAAACTGCCCCGGACGAAGCAGTCCGTCAGGATTGGGAAACGAGGCCTGAATCAGGAGGGCCCCGGTAGTGGGGTCCACCTCCCGGTTGACAAAGTCCCCCCTGCCCTTGTGGTCGTAGACCGACCCGTCAGACAGGATCAGCTCAAGATCGGCCTTTTCCTCGGTTTTCGGAACTCCGGCCTGGGCTTGGGAGATATAGCGCCGCGCAAACATCAAATATTGAGATTCTGTAATAAAGAACTGAACCAGCACCGTGTCGATTCGAGAGACCGTATTCAGAATGATCGGACTCGGAGACCGGCCCACAAAGTCCCCTACCTTGGCCCTCGTCTTGCCGATAATCCCGGTGATGGGAGAATAGACCTTGGTATAGCCCAATTGTATCTTCGCTGCCCTGAGGTTGGCCTCTGCCGCCTTCACTGATGAGATGCCAACCTCATAGTTGGCCTCGGCCGAATCCAGATCGCTCTGGCTGACCGCTTTTTCCTTGGCAAGCGGCTTGATTCGGTTTAAATAGGACTTGGCCTCCGTCAACACGGTTTTGGCGCCGGCAACACCGCTCATTTTGGCCGCAACATCCGCCTCAAACTGCTGGCTTTCGATCGTATAGAGCAGCTTCCCCTTTTCGACCCGCGACCCTTCTTCAAAATGGATGCCTTCCAGGTAGCCTTCCACTCTTGCTGCGATGGCGATGTCCTTGTATCCATAAATCTGGCCCACGAATTCCTGATAGATGGGGACCTCGCGCGCTTGTGTCTGATACACGGTCACCTGAGGCGGTGGGGGGGGCGGTTGGGCCGCTTCTTCCTGGGTGCAGGCAAAAAGCGTCAAGACGCAGATACACAATAGATTCAGCGCTGTTTTTTTCATTTCTTTGTCTTTTCAATATGGGTGGGATGAATGGCAGGGCTTTCTCCCCAGACCTCTCCGGGACTGTGAGCCCAGGTTACCGGGATGCATCGCGCCTGCAT
>CAZACO010000336.1:0-5264 GCA_964483185.1 uncultured Desulfobacteraceae bacterium | reverse complement strand
TATGTGAGTGCACCCGAGGAATATCTGGATGAGATCGACGCGATCCTCTCCGATGTGAGGGAGGGCAGTGCCAGTAATTCTGCCGAAACCGAGTGAATTCAAGACGGGAGACCACTGTCTCAGGGGGGTTGTAACCGTCAGCAGATCAGGGAGTCACTTCAGGTCATCTTAGGCATTTGTAACTTTAGGCAGTTGTAATTTTAGGCACTCTTCGGGTTCATCAGGATTAGGGAGGAGTCAGATATGTTCAGAAACGTGTTGGTTTTGCTGTCAATGTCACTTGTTATCTTAGGTTGGTACAGTGGCGATCTCAACCTGAAGATTCGTTTTGATCAGATCTACGGTTTGAAGGTGGGAGAACGGATCATTTTTGAGCAGAATGAGATAGGTAGCGTAACGGGTGTTGTTTACGAAAAGGACGGGACCTACCTTGTTGATGTGGAGATCAACGATGATTTTAAGAACGCAGTTACCGGGCGATCCCGGTTTTTCATCGTCAAAGACCCATCCCATTCCAACAGGAAAGCCATTGAGGTGATCACGGTGAAAGGGGAGGGGCGCCCCCTTGAAGATGGCGCCGTTGTTCAGGGTTCTACGAGGTTTTCAGCCCTCCTCAGCAAAATGGAGGATGATGTGACAAGAAACATGGAGAACCTGAAGAAGACGTTCAGAAAACTTTCAGAAGAGCTGAAGGAGATCCCTGAAGACGAGGACATTAAGAGGCTTCAGAAAGACCTGGATCAATTGTTGGAGGAGATGAAAAGATCGGGGGCCGCGTTTCGCGAAAAGGTGCAGAAAGACCTGCTGCCCAGACTCCAGGAGGAGCTTGAAAGATTGAAGGAGAGGCTCAGAGAGTTGGGCAGAGAAAAAGAAGTAGAACCTCTCCAAACCAAGATGGAAGAAATACGGAAGATATGAACATGGCGTTCGTCACAAGGAGATCTGGTTAGATGAGCAAGTATATGCAGATCGATATTCGCGTCATCCCTTTTTACGAGAAACGTTTTGAAAAAAGGTTTCCCAATATCGTGGATTTGTTGAGGCGGATGTCCCATAAGGAAGTGGTGGAAAAGGAAATCTCCTTTTATGAAATGGCGGATCACCTTGAGACCATTGCCGATAATCCCGACACGCCTTCCGACATAAGGGAGAAACTGGCGCCGCCTGTTAAGAAGATTATGGAACTCAAAGAGATCGCCAGGGAACATCTTTTGGCCAGGCGTCTCAATGAACTGGATCAGGCGCTGTACCGGATGGAAGACGCGTTCGAGGACCTGGAAGCGGCCATGTGAAGCGGTCCCGACCCATCTTACAGCTGTAAGCCCCCTTTCTTCACCCTTTTTTTCTCCTGACGGAGAGGAACGCCAGGATAACGGCCAGGGATGCTAGTGTGACAGATATTATGAGTACATCGTGAAAGGCAAGGGGGATTGAGAGCTTGAGGGCGTATGGATCTGCTGCACCTTCCAGCCCGAGCTGGGTGCGGTACATCATCCGTCTTTCAGAGAAAATCGCGCCCGCAAGGGCCATACCCAGTGATATCCCTACCTGTCTCTGGGTGGCAATCAGGGCGGAGGCCGAACCGAGCCGTTCTCTCACCACCGCCCCCATAATAGTGCTGTTGTTGGGGGGTTGAAAGCTCCCGACGCCTATCCCAAGAAGTACCAGGACGGGGACGATTGTTGTCACCTCTGTTTGCAGGTCAAATCCAAGCATAAGAAAAAAGGCCAGAGCAGTTGCCGCAGCCCCCAGCGCGGAGAGCCACACAGGTCCGAAACGATCCGACAGGAAACCGCTGATAGGGCTGCTTCCAATGGTGGTCACGGATACCACTGCCATTAAGAGCCCTGCTTCCAATGGGTTGAGTCCGATTCCCTCCATTAGGTAAAAGGGCATGATAAGGATATATGGGGGCGCTGCTACGAAAAAGAGGAAAAGGCTGGCCATGGCAAACGAAAAGATGCGATTCCTGAAGAGAGAAAGATCAATAATCGGGTCCATCGCACGGCGTTCCACCAGGACAAAAATGATGAGTATGGCTATGCCGGTCCCGATAAAGAGGAGAACCAGGGGTGCGGTTGTGCCCTGTTTTTTGATTTGACTAAGACCGAAGATGAGGCAAAAAAGACCGCCTGAAGAGGTGAGCGTTCCCAAGAGATCGAGTTTGACTTGCCCGAAGGAGACACTATCCTTTTCCAGCAGGACAACCGCCATAAAGAAGGTGACAACTCCCACCGGGACACGAATGTAAAAAATAGAACGCCAATCCAACCAATCCAGCAGGAAACCACCTAGAATGGGTCCAAGGATAAATCCGACCGAAACGGACATACTCAGCAGGCCCATTCCTTTTCCAATCTCTCTGGCAGGAAACGCTTCAGTGACAATGGCTGTGCCGCAAGAAATGGACATGGCAGCCCCAAGGGCCTGAAATATTCTAAATATAATCAGTTGTTCAATGGTTTGGGCCAGAGAACAGGCTGCAAGACCAAGGGTGAAGATGGCCATACCTAGGGCATAAATCCTTTTGCGTCCAATAAGATCACTTATCTTGCCCAATATGAGCATCAGACTGCTGCTGGCCAGTATAAAGGCCACGGTAACCCACATGACAACGTCAAGATCTTTATCAAACACGCGGGTCAAGACCGGGAAGGCAATGCTGGTAATACTCGCATCCATGGTGGCCATCATGGTCCCCATGGCGACGGTGACGAGTGCCTTCCATTTGTAGGATGTTGTGGGCATATGAATGTACAATGAGGCGGATCGGCAAAACCAATCCTTGACCTGTGTACCCGCTTTCCCTATAGTTACCCCCTTTTATGACGCATTTTTTCCCTTTTGGGAAGGGGTAACCATCGAGGCCGCCTGTTTTCGTCGAAAGAAACTTTTAAGTTTTTCGGGAGACTAAAACCTTTGGGGAAACATTGAAAATTGGACATCTCGTGTAAACATCAACGTTTCTGCTTCGGATCAGACGGGCCGCTGCCGGCGGACAGAGGCGACACCGAACCTCTGAACCCTTGAATTTCTGAACCTCCACGGAAGCATACAGGGAATCGCAAAGGAACCGGATCATGACACATGACAATCGAGGCAGCAAAAAATATGACATCGGACTGGCAGAAGCCCTGTCCATAACCCTTGGCGCCCTGAAACATGTGCCGCCGGTGAGCCTGCCGGTGGACGAGGTCTGCGATCTGGTCGCGGCAGAGGATCTATTTGCGACCGTTGACTGCCCTTCTGCTAGCTCATCGCTCAAGGATGGGTACGCCGTGATTTCAAAGGAGATCGAAGAGGCTTCTGAAGCCCGGCCGGTGAGGCTCAGGGTGTCCGGGACCTCACCCGCCGGGGACGCGATCAATAGATCCATTGAACCAGGGCTTGCAATGAAGGTCCTGACCGGGGCCCGACTCCCGACAGGGGCAGATGCGGTCGTTGCGGTTGAGTTTACCCGTGAGCAGGACGACCAGGTGCTTTGTTACAGGGACGCCCCGGCCGGACGGAATGTGCTCTTTCGTGGCACAGATGTGGCATCAGGCGAGCGTGTGGCGGCTGAAGGGGAAATCCTGACCCCTGCGTTGACAGGCCTTCTGGCCGCCGGAGGGGTCCACCCGGTCCGTGTTATCCCGATGCCCCGTGTAGGCGTCGTTTCTACCGGCGATGAAGTGGTGGCCCCGGGCCGCGTCCTCGACTCAGGCCAGGTGTATGCCAGCAACCTGGTGACGCTTCATTCCTGGTTAAGGCATTTCAGGATGGAGGCAAAAACAGCCGTTGTCAAGGACCATCCAGATAAGATCCGCGAGGCCCTGACGGCCATGCTCTCCTGGGCCGATGTCCTTCTGACCAGCGGGGGGGCGTGGAAGAGCGAGCGAGACCTGACGGTCAGGGTGCTGGAGGACATGGGGTGCAGGCTGATGTTCCACAGGGTCCGGATCGGGCCTGGCAAGGCCGTGGCCTTTGGGATGATCGGCCGAAAACCGGTGTTCTGTCTCCCGGGCGGTCCCCCTTCTAATGAGATGGCCTTTCTTCAAATTGCCCTGCCCGGAATTTTTCAGATGGGGGGGAGACCGCCCATCCCCTTTCAGCTCAAAAAGGCCCGTCTAACCGAGACTGTGGGGGGGGATACCCACTGGACCCAGTTCTTTCAGGCCACCCTCGAGAAACGAGCCAGGGAGTTGTGGGCGGCGCCTCAACAATTGAAAAGCCGTCTACAGTCCCAGGCGAGAGCCGAGGCCCTGATCATGGTGCCGGAAGGCGTGAGTGTGTTTGAGGCCGGGGGTATGATTGAGGTCCAGGTGTTGACGCCCCTGTAACCCGAAGAGTGAAACGTGAATCAGACCTCACGCATCACGCGTCACGTTTCACGCATCACGTTTCACACGTCACGTTTCACCGCGAAAAGCTCCGCTTGAGAGTTCAATCAACCCCAGGCTTCTTGAGAACTTAATAGAGATGTCCTTACATGATGAATAAAACAACGCAAAATCCGATGTTTCGGTTCCTTATGGTATTGTCTGTTTGCTCTACGGTAGGGCTGCAGGCCTGGTTGACGCTTTTCAATAATTTTGCCGTGGAAGAGATCGGCCTTACCGGTAGACAGGTGGGCGTGATTCAGTCTATTAGGGAGATCCCCGGGTTCCTCACATTGCTCGCGGTCTTTGTCATGATGATCATCAAAGAGCACCGCCTCTCCTCGCTTTCGGTCCTTTTCCTCGGGGTCGGCCTGGGACTGACGGGCCTGTTCCCCTCCTATGCCGGCCTGATGATGACAACCCTCATCATGAGTTTCGGATACCACTATTACGAGACCACCAACCAGTCGTTGACGCTTCAGTACTTTGACACTCAGACATCGCCCTGGGTGTTCGGAAAGCTCAGGAGTATCGCCGCGGCATCCAATATCGGGATCGGCATCTTTATCTATCTGGTCGCTGCAATACTCGATTTTAGGCAAATCTATCTGATCATCGGCGGGTTACTAACCGCGGCAGCGGTCTGGGCATTTACCCGGAACCCCACGGACCGGAACATCATTCCGCAACACAAAAAGATGATATTCAGGAAGCGGTACTGGCTCTTCTATTTTCTGACATTTATGGCCGGGGCCAGACGACAGATTTTCATGGCCTTTGCAGTTTTCCTTCTGGTCAAGAAATTCCACTATACCGTTCAGGAGGTGACTATCCTCTTTGTCATCAACAATTTCATCAATTACTTCCTGAGCCCCTTGGTGGGAAAGAGCATTATCCGATTTGGTG
>CAZACO010000335.1:0-5267 GCA_964483185.1 uncultured Desulfobacteraceae bacterium | reverse complement strand
AAATCCCATTATAATAGGAAACCCAGGTGGTTTTCTACTTTATGGCCCTGTTTCCATGCGAAATTGAGATACCAAACCGCTCTTTGACGAATTCAGGATCATTCGAGAACGCTCCCTTGGGCACGATGCCAATCCCCCTAAGCCAGAACATCAAGAGATAATCCGCCTGGGGCACACACGACTGCGGGGCGTCATTGATTTCAATGGCCGGATTTACGGGCACTGTTTTATTTACTGATTCCCTTTTTGATTCTAAATCAGATTCTGGTTTCTTTACTGATTCACCGTTTGACCCTGAAAGTCTTTTTTTTCGAAAAGCAAGTGCTTTTTCCCGTAAAAGCTGTGAGCGGTCGTTGTCTGCCTTTATTCGGCTTATCGTCTGTAACACCCTCATTGAGAATTCCAGTCCGTATAGCTGGTTTAACGAATTCACACAAGCCATCTTTTCAAACATATTTGCTTTATCCCACTGCTCCATCTGAGGCCTTATTTCTACCACATCGCCTCTAGGAGTAATGACAACATGGCCAAAAACTTTCTCCTCCCCCCACGGATCAATGTATGTGAGAGGATTGGCTGAGGCATACTGATACGGGCTCAGTTCTTCTATGTTTATTATATCCGGCCACACAGGATCCCTTGTGAGGAAACAGGCTGTCTGAGCGTCGTAATACCTGGCTCTCATATGGTAAAGGTTTCCGCTCTCTCCCTCATGCCGCACGCCCCAGGCCCCGACAAAGGTGAAGGGCTGTTCACTGGCGCCGTTATGCTGGAGGAGTTTTCCATAGGGGGTATAGGCGTAGGAATCGGTGACTGCGCCTGTGCTGTCGGTGAGGGCAAGGGTGGAGCCTGTCCGGTCGAAGTGGTAAAAAGATGCCTTGTTGCCGTTTGCCGAGTCAATCATATAGAGAAGCCTGCCGCCCGGGGTCCATACATAGTAGCGCAGGAACTGTTCCGTACCTTCGTCCTTCTCTGCTGCTATCGGCTTCAAGCCGATTGCGTAGTTATAGTAATAATGTATTGTAGCAGCCCCTTCCGTGCGTGCAGTGAGGTCGCTCAGGCCGTTGTAGGCCAGTGTGACGCCGTCTACGCCTGTTAAACGAGAGGCATTGTCCCAGGTATAGGTGTGACCCGTAGCGGCAGTCTGCCTGCCGCGGCTGTCATAGGTGTGGCCGGCACTGCTTACCTGGGATGCGGCGTCATAGGTGAAGGTGTTTGTCTCTGATACAAGCAGGGATGCCGGGTCCAGAGGAACGGTCATGTCCGCCCGGGTTACTTGACCGGCTGTGTCCAAAGTATACTTGATATCGATAATGCTTCCGTCCTGAATACGGGTAAGCCTTGCGGCGTTGTCCCAGCTAAGGGTGGTATTCACTCCGTTTGAACGGGTGATCCCCGTAAGCCTCCTGTCATTGTCATACGAAAGGTCTATCCGGCTGTTTGTAAGGCTGTCGGTCACCCGGCTCAGGAGCCCTGTAGACGATTCGTATGAATAGGTCACTGTAAAGGCGCCGTTGTTATAGGAGGCTGTTGCGAGCCTGCCGCCGTCGTCATAGATAGCACCGAATATTGTGCCGGGGTTGTCTGTCGCGGTAACCCTCCCCTCGGCGTCCCTTGTAAAAGCAACACCGTTTGCCGTAAGCAGCCGGTCAAGCCCATCATAGGTATACAGGAGGTCAAGGCCGCCTGAATACAGACTTCGTGTGAGATTGCCGGCATTATCATATGTGCGGGTCATGGTTTGCGTATCAGGATAGGTGGTCCGGTTGAGCCTTCCGCGTGTGTCATAGGTAAACTGCCGTGTATTCCCCAATGGGTCGGCCCTGGATTGCAGACGGCCCATGTTTGTGTAGCCGAATGTCCAGTTACTGCCGTTTAAGTCTGTTATGCCGCTCAAAAGCCCTATGTCGTTGCGTGTGTATGATGCGGTGCCCGCCACCGGCAGGGTCACTCCCGAAACAAGGCCCCTGGCGTCATAACTGTAATTGGTAGCCCGGCTGAGCGGGTCTGTCTCTGCCGTAATCCTGCCCATAGCGTCTCTTGTAAACGTGGTGGTCCGGGACAGGGGATCGGTGATCCCGGTGGTATGGCCCAACTTGTCTGTCTGAAAGGCCGTGGAATAGCCTAAGGGTGTCGTGCGGGAGGAGACCACCCGCTCGTCATCATAGCCTGTCTGCCATGTCCGGCCCCCCAGGGTCGTCCCGGTCAACCATCCACGGTTGTTATAACCAAAGGAGGTCTGAATCGTGTTGGGATCCGTGACCGAGCCAATCCTGCCCATGCTGTCATAGGCAAGGGTCGAGACCTTGCCCAGCCGGTCGGTGACCTGATTCACCCTGTCCATCAGGTCGTGGGCATACTGCCTGTTATTGTTCGCTGGATCGGTCACCTGGGTCAGGTTGCCGTTCGCATCGTAGGTATAGGTGTATGTGTGGTTATTCTCGTCCGTGATGGAGGTAACCTGATCATTGAGGTTATAGACTATTTGAACGAAGGCAGTGTCCGGGTGTGTGATTTTGTTCAGCCGTTTATAGGCATCATATCCATAGGTGGTTGACCCGATATCCGAATCCGTGCTTGAGGCAAGGGTCGCGTCATTGTTATAGGTGTACGTCGTTACCCCACCCGTGGGATTGGTTGCGGTCAGGACCTGTCCCCTGGAATTATATGTGTAGGTCCAGGTCTTGCCGGCCCTGTCAACACGGGTCAGGACATTGCCGCTTGCATCGTATGTGAACTGATCATTCGTTCCGTCCGGGTAATCTGTACGGGTTAAGTTGTAAAAGGTAAACTCCGCGGTCTCAGCATTCTCAGGGTTTGTGAATGTGTGGTTCTGGGCAGTGTAGGTATGGCTTGAGGTATCGCCTTTTGCATTGGTGATGGAGGCGGGCTTGCCGGTCTCGGCATGGTAGGTGAAGCTGGTGGTGTCGCCGAGGCGGTCTTTCACAGAGGTGATCTGCTCGTGGTCGTTCTTTGTGAAGTCCGCTGTATTCCCCGCAGGATCCGTCCAGCTCTTGGGCGGGCTGTGATGGCTGTAATCTTCGTACACCACTGTGGATTCATCCGGGCGGCCTTCCGTCACCTTGTATGCATCCGTATCCCATGTGAGATGTATCGTGTTGCCATAGGCATCGGTCTGGGAGTCTACCCGCACGGCTCCGACCTCCGAGACGGCGTGATAGCCGTAAACCTGGGTATGCGGCTCATTCCCCAAAGGCCTTGTCAGCCAGCTTATGTTGTCCAAAAATGTCGTCGAGACATGGGTGACTGCCTGATATCCGAAGAGGGTCGTATGGCTCATTGCATCGGTCACAGAGACCAGTGACCACTGATTGTTGTTATCCACGGCATATTCATACCCAAAACCTATCTCTCGTCCTGCCTGGTCTGTTACCTTTGTAAGACTTTCTTCCCCGCCTGTCGGCGTGGCGTAGGTGAAGTTCAGCTCACGTCCCAGGCCGTCGTCTATCTTTGTGGGATTGTTGTGGTCTGCGTCGGCATATGTGTAGATGAGCTGATTGCCGTTTCGGTCCATGATACGCAGGATGCGTCCCTTTGCATTTTCGGAACCGCCCTTCTGGAAAATGTACACCATTTCGTTTATGGGAGACAAAAGGTAGAGATAGTCATCGGTCTCCAGCATGGCATATCGTATCGGCTGACCGTTGTCCGGTTGCGCAACCAGACTATCTTCAAATAGTTGCCACTGGCTGTCTTGCTTTTTAAAGGCAACCATGCTCCCGTCCCGGAGCCAGAAGGTGATGTAGTCCGTCTCCACCTTTGCCCTGCACCGGGGACCCCACCAGAAACGAGTGGCGAGATTGCGGGCAGGAAAGTCATTGGGGGTGCGGGTCATGGTATTGTCTTCGTCGGAACGATACATGAACGTGAAACCCAGTTCCATGGGACCACCCGGATTCAGCAGGGACATATCAAAATAATAGGCCCCGCTGTTGGTGGTAATGGGATCTCCGATATCTTGGCTCTTGTCATAGGACCTGTTGGATCGTCCGTCCGTCACTTCAGTCGGTTTTTCTTCTTTACATGGGCCTTCATAGAGGAAATCCCCGTGTCCAAGCTTGGGACAATAAGCGCTGCAACATTCATCACAACAAATTTCTGTCGAGGAGCAAGTAACTTCAATTGTTTCTTTGTCGGCACAGCAACATGTACAGGCTGTACCGGCCCAACTCTCCGGAATGCAGACGGCACCCATCATCAAGGCCAGTCCTATACATGACACCCATACGGTTCGGGGAAGATGGAGTTTAAAAGATACCCCTGTAAAGGTCGTGGGTTTGCCTATAACCCGTGAAAGCCGATTGTCGAGAATGCTGTCAATAACCATGGTAATATCTCCTATTCATCTATGTAGACACGATATATCCCTGTCCATTGCTCCAGCCTGGAAAAGCTACTCCATAACCCCAAACAATCTCCTGATAAATGTGGTCACCCTGCATGACATCTGAAATCCAATGTAGACCCGTGTCAGTAGCAGCGGGTTGTCGACAGATTTCCTTCTCGTATTCGATTACCTTTTGGCTCGGATCTCGACCCCAAGGGGTTCGTCGCACCTCCCTGAATCCGCAAGCGGCGTACATCTTCTGTGCAGAAACAAAAAACGGATGGTCATGGGTAAGGACCTTTGCAGTCTTTATACCGAGCATCCTGAATCGGCGGAGGATTTCCTGGATCTGCTGCGTCCCCAAGCCCTTTCCCCTGAACTCCGGCAGGATGCAGTTGTGTCCCACGATACCATACTCCGGGCGTTGACGAGGGTCCCACGATCCGAAGCCTGCGATGCGCCCACGGTGCCAGCTCAAGAAAAGGCAGGCTCCCACGGTCTCGGGATGCGCGAAGACTTCATAGTCATACGCATCCCAGTTTGCCCGCTCCGACTCCCAGCGAGGGTCACGTGTGAGGAGGTCCGCATAACTCGCCTCAAGAAGTGCAGATAGGGTTCCGGGCCGTTCATCCTTTATTGCTGTGAATTCAGCATTCATCTCATACGGCTACCGGGCTCTTCAGGCGAAGCTTTAAGCTGTCGGCTTCCAAAAACCATGTTATATGGGGTCGGTCTTATCATTTGGAATTGCCCTCTTTTTCCATTATTTCTTTTATCTTTTTTTCTTCCCACGCTTTGCCCAAAAATCTGCCTTTGAGTATAAAGACTTTTGAGGCATGAAGAATAATGCCGATTCCCCAGAAAATAGTCACCCAATAAAACCATAAATGTCCAGGGCTTGTTAGGAAATTGATAATTA
>CAZACO010000334.1:0-5271 GCA_964483185.1 uncultured Desulfobacteraceae bacterium | reverse complement strand
AGAGACTGGCCTTGGTGAACAATCAGATCAAGACCCTTCAGGGCGCCACCCAGCGGGTTTTTGGGATCATGGGAACCGTCCCTGATATCCGGGAGGATTCAGGGGCAAAACCGCTCCCCCGCCATAGGGAAACCATAGCGTTTGATGGCGTGAGTTTTGGCTATTCACCCGATGACCGGGTGCTCAAGGATGTTTCGTTTTGCCTCAAACAGGGGGAGATGGTGGCCTTTGTCGGGTCTACCGGGGCCGGTAAGAGCACGCTGCTGGCCCTGATACCCCGTTTTTATGACGTCACAACGGGAAAGATTTCAATCGATGGCACCGATATCCGGGATGTGACCTTGGAATCCCTTCGCAGGCAGATGGGGATTGTGAACCAGGAGACCCTCCTTTTTAATGAGACCATTCAATACAACATCAGCTACGGCAACCCGGAAAAGGGGATGGAAGCGATTGTGGCCGCGGCAAAGGCCGCCCATGCCCATGACTTTATCATGGCCCAACCCAAGGGGTACCAGACCATGGTAGGGGACCAGGGAAGCCTCTTGTCAGGAGGGCAGAGACAGCGACTCGCCATTGCAAGGGCGATACTGGTCAACCCGGCTGTTTTGATGCTGGACGAGGCGGCCTCAGCCCTCGACGCCGAAAGCGAGAGGCTGGTCCAGGAGGCGATTGAAAGGCTGAAGGGGACGCGGACCATCCTGATTGTGGCCCACCGGCTGAGCACCATCATGCGGGCGGACCGTATTTTTGTCTTGGAGTCGGGCAGAATCGTGGAATCGGGGACCCTTGAAGATCTGTTGGGCCTGAACGGGCGCTTCAAACAGCTTCATGATATGCAGTTTGGCGGCGAGCGGAGAGCGCAAGGAGCATAGAGCACAGGGGCGTGAGTAGGGGACAGGGAAGGAAGGCGGCGCACGATGACATTGAACAAGGGGGATATCGTCAGAAGCGTGAGGCAGAACGTGGGCTTTAAACCACTACACAAAGGCCCCCAGCTCTTCCTGTTCCCGGAACTGGATCGTACGTTCCTGAGCCGGAAGCGGGCGACTGAGATGGTCGATTCCCTCTTTGAAAAGATCAAAGATGCCCTGACCAAGGGAGAAGATGTCGGCATCGTCGGCTTCGGCAAATTCCAGGTGAAATTCCGTTGGGCCAGAAAGGGGAGGAACCCCCAGACAGGTGAGACGATCATCCTCAGATCCAGGAGGACCGTCAGTTTCAAGCCTTCACGAAAATTAAGAGAGAAGATGAACAGAAACCCTTAGGGTCTACTCAAACACTACCTTCCCATCTATCACATCGATGGACACAGGGTCCCCTTCTTTTATCGAACCCTCCAGGATTTTCACTGCCAAAGGATCCTGGACATAGCGCTGAATGGCCCTCTTGAGGGGTCTTGCGCCATAGACAGGATCAAAACCGGTGTTGGCAAGGAACGCCTCTGCCCTGTCCGTCAGCTTCAGGGTGATCTTGTTCGCCTCGAGACGGCTGCTCAACAGGCCGATCTGAATCCCCACAATCTGCCTGATCTCTTCGGGACCTAATGAATTGAATATGACGATTTCGTCTATCCGGTTGAGGAATTCAGGCTTGAAGGTGGCACGGAGCACGTCCATGACGGCCTTCTCCATCTCACTGCTCTCCCGGCCCCTCATCTCCTGAATGAACTGGCTCCCCACATTGGAGGTCATGATCAGTACCGTGTTTTTAAAGTCCACGGTACGGCCTTTGCCGTCGGTCATGCGGCCGTCATCCAGGATCTGGAGCAGGGCATTGAAGACATCGGGATGGGCTTTTTCGATTTCATCAAAGAGGACCACGGAGTAGGGGTGCCGTCGGATGGCCTCTGTGAGGTAGCCCCCCTCTTCATATCCCACATACCCGGGAGGGGCGCCGATCAGCCTTGCAACCGAGTGTTTTTCCATATATTCCGACATGTCCACCCGGACCATATACTGTTCGTCGTCAAAGAGGAACTGGGCCAGGGCCCTGGCGAGCTCGGTCTTGCCCACGCCGGTGGGGCCCATGAATATGAAGGACCCGATCGGCCGGTTGGGGTCCTGGAGACCTGAACGGGCACGGCGAACCGCATTGGCCACTGCATCGATCGCCTTTTCCTGGCCTATCACCCTCAGGGAGAGCCTTTCCTCCATCTTAAGGAGTTTCTCTCTTTCTCCTTCCATCATTCGGGAAACAGGAATTCCGGTCCATTTCGCGACCACTTCTGCGATGTCCTCGCTGTCCACCTCTTCTTTGAGCATTTTCTGGTCCGACTGGAGCTCCTCAAGCCTCTTGTTTTCTTCCTCTAAGGTCTTTTCCAGTTCGATCAGAGTCCCGTACTTCAGCTCGGCCGCCTTGGCAAGGTTGCCGTCCCGCTCTGCAATCTGGGCCTCTGACCGGGTCGATTCGAGTCTCTCTTTGATGCTACGTATCGTGGAGATGGTTTCCTTCTCCTTTTTCCAGTGAGCGGTCATCTCTTCGGTCTGGCCCTTGAGTTCGCTCAATTCGTCTTTGATTTTTCTGAGACGGTCCTTGGATGCGGCGTCTTTTTCCTTTTTCAGGGCCTCTTTCTCTATTTCCAACTGGGTCATCTTTCGTTGAATGGCATCGATTTCCGCCGGCATGCTGTCGATCTCGATCCTCAGGCGGGATGTGGCCTCGTCAATGAGATCGATGGCCTTGTCCGGCAGGAACCGGTCCGTGATATACCGGTGAGAAAGGGTGGCGGCCGCCACCAGGGCCGAATCCTTGATACGGACGCCGTGGTGAACCTCATATTTTTCCTTCAGCCCGCGCAGTATGGAAATGGTGTCTTCAACCGTCGGCTCCTCGACCATTACCGGCTGGAACCGCCTCTCAAACGCTGCGTCCTTTTCAATGTATTTTCTGTACTCCTTGATGGTCGTGGCGCCCACACATCTTAACTCGCCTCGTGCAAGGGCCGGCTTCAGCATGTTGGAGGCGTCCACCGCCCCTTCGGCAGCGCCGGCACCCACCAGGGTGTGCATCTCGTCGATAAAGAGGATGATCTGCCCGTGGGCATCGGTCACCTCTTTCAATACGGCCTTGAGCCGGTCTTCAAACTCGCCCCGGTATTTTGCGCCTGCAATGAGCGACCCCATATCCAGGGCCACCACCCGTTTCTCTTTCAACGTCTCGGGCACGTCCCCCTGGACGATCCGCTGGGCAAGGCCTTCTACGATGGCGGTCTTGCCCACCCCCGGCTCGCCGATGAGCACAGGGTTGTTCTTGGTACGCCGTGAAAGGACCTGTATGATCCGCCGGATCTCGTCGTCGCGGCCGATGACCGGGTCCAGATCCCCTTTTGAAGCGACGGCGGTCAGGTCCCTGCTGAAACGCTCCAAGGCCTGATATTTGTCTTCAGGGTTTTGATCCGTGATCCGCTGCCCCCCCCGGATATCCACCAAGGCCTTGAGGATCGTATCCCTTGTAATCCCGGCCTCAGCAAGGAGCCGTGCTGCCTCGCCCTCCTTTTCCTCCGTTACTGCCAAAAGGATATGCTCGAGGCTCACAAATTCGTCTTTTACCTGTCCTGCTTCGGAAAAGGCCCTGTCCAGCACTCTCTTGGCACGCTGGGAGAGGTATGCCTGGCCATATCCTGCCCCGGATACCTTTGGGAGGTTCTGCAATGCAGACTCAAAAGACCTGACGATCTGATTTCGGTCGACGCCTATCTTTCCGAGGAGAGGCGGGATAACCCCCTCCTTCTGCTCTAAAATGGCCATTATCAGATGTTCGGGTTCTATCTGCTGATGCCCGAATTTCTCAGCCAGCTGTTGAGCGGCTTGGATGACTTCTTGTGCCTTCAGGGTGAATTTATCAAATCGCATATTTAGTTTCCTCCAAACGGAATGGTTAAGTTTATTATGTAAACGATAAAAAATTAAGCTTGTTGAGGCAAATTGTCAAGAAAAGAGACGGAGACATAGCCATTCAGATTTCAGAAGGACCCATGCAAATCAATGGCTGTGCAATAGATAATCGACCCTAATTTAAAATTGGTGACGGAAAGACGGGTTACGTTGTTGACATCGACAGGTGCATTTGTTAAAGAAATCGCATTGTTTTTGTGATATTCCCATAGGAGATTCGGGAGAGGTTATTTTGAGGTGAAAGGAGCATGTTAAATGGAAGCATTAACCCCGTTTTATGAGGTAAATGAAGCCCTGGTGGCTATGGGCGCAGAAAAGCTCAACCTCTGCATGCAGTGCGGCATGTGTTCGGGATCGTGTCCATGGCGAATTGTCAATGGCCCTTTCAACATCCGGCGGCTGATACGAATGGCTCAGCTGGGTGTTGAGGGATATGAATCGGACGATATCCTGTATGGTTGCACCACCTGCAACAAGTGCGTCCTCAAGTGCCCCAGAGGGGTCACCATTATTGACGTGGTCAGGGCGATGCGGGCCATGATCGCCGAGACAGGCGCGATCCCCGGCGTGTTGAGGACGGCCACAGGGAGTGTGCACAGCAATGGAAATCCATGGTCCGAGCCGAGGGAGAAACGGACGGCATGGATGGAGGGCCTGGACGTGCCCGTATTTGATGAAGGGACCGAATACTTTCTCTTTGTGTGCTGTACCTCTGCCTATGACGCGCGGAGCCAGAATATCGCCAAGGCCATGGTCAAGGTCCTCTCGGCCGCCGGGATCAGTTTCGGCGTTATTGGAGAGGAGGAGAGCTGCTGTTGCGAATCGGTGCGTAAGATGGGGGACGAAACCCTTTTCACAAATACCGCGGAAAAAAACATTAAGCTCTATAAGGAGAAGGGCGTCAAGAAGATCATCACCACATCTCCTCACTGCTATTACACCTTCACCAAGGAGTATCCTGAACTGGGTGGAGAATTCGAGGTGGTCCATTATACACAGTTGCTTGCACGCCTGCTGGAAGAGGGAAAACTAAATCTGTCGAAGACCCTGGACAAGAAGGTCACCTACCACGATCCCTGCTACCTGGGCAGGCACAATGAGGTCTATGATGAACCGCGGGCCCTGATTTCGGCAGTGACCGGGGGCAATCTGGTGGAGATGAAGCGGATCCGGCATGAAAGCCTCTGCTGCGGGGCCGGAGGCGGACGGCTCTGGATGGAGACAAAACCGGAATGGCGTTTTTCAGACCTGAGGATCCATGAGGCGTGCGAGACCGGCGCACCGATTTTGGCCACGGCCTGTCCCTACTGCATCTCGATGCTGGAAGACAGCCGTAAGACCGTTAACAAGGAAGACCAGATTGAGATCAAAGACA
>CAZACO010000333.1:0-5274 GCA_964483185.1 uncultured Desulfobacteraceae bacterium | reverse complement strand
GGAGACGGCCTCCCGCCGCGTGGACTCCCTGAACCATACGCCTTGAACCCGGCCCACAATGACTAGGCGTACGCGAATGTTATCCATGGTCTTTTTCTCCTAATCCGGATAGCCCGGAACCAAAAAGAGATGTTACCATGAAGCATACGAAGGGGACGAAAAGTCGGTTTCTTAGTAGTTTTATTATGTCCCCGTGTTCTTCGTGCGCTTCGTGGTGAACAATTTGCTGCGTGTTTTGGACATACATGTAGTCAAAAGATCTACTAAAAAATGGAAGAACTTACAAATTAAGACACTAAAATGAGGCCTCTCGCAAAGGCCCTAAGGCGCCAGGATCTCATAACATATTTTATTCGTTAGGCGCCTAATAATTCCAAAAACGCATCTTCATTCAGTATAGGGACCCCTAAATCCTTTGCCTTTCTGAGCTTGGACCCGGGAGAATCTCCCACGATCAGATAGTCCGTGCTGCTCCCTACAGAGGACGCGATTCGACCCCCGCGCCGGGTCACGATTCCTTTGGCCTCCGAACGTTTCAGGGCGGAGAGCGTACCGGTTATGGCAAAGGTCTTGCCGGCCAGAGGTGACGCCGGAGGCGGGGTGGGGACTTCCAGTTCTATGCCGGCTTGAATCAGCCTTTTTATATGCTCTCTATTACGGGTATCTTCAAAATAGGTGATGATACTCTCGGCGATTTGAGGCCCTATCCCGTCAACGGCAGTCAGCTCTTCCTCTGTTGCCTTCTCAAACCGCTCGATTTCCCCGAAGTGGTCTGCCAATATGGCGGCGATGTATTCCCCCACGTGCCGGATACCGAGGGCGTAAATGAATCTGGCCAAGGTGGTCTTTTTGCTGCTTTCAATGGCCTTGAGGAGGTTGTTGGCGGATTTTTCCTTTATCTTGTCCAATCTGAGCAAATCCTCAAGGGCGAGGGCGTACAGATCCGCTTCCTCATCTACCAGGCCCTTTTCGATCAACTGGGCAATGATCTTTTCCCCAAGACCGTCAATATTCATGGCGCCCTTTGAAACAAAATGCCTAAAAGATCCCCTTACCTGGGCCGGGCAGTTTGGATTGGGGCATCTTAACACGACCTCTCCTTTTGTTGACACGACATCTGATCCGCAGACCGGGCATTGAGACGGCATGACAAACTTTTTTTCCCTGCCGGTTCTCGCTGATTTGATCGCCTTAACCACTTCAGGTATGACGTCGCCTGCCCTCTGGACAATCACGCTGTCCCCTTCACGGATATCCTTTTTTTCGATTTCTTCCTGGTTATGGAGGGTCGCGCGTCTTACAAGGACGCCGCTCAGTTCAACCGGTTTCAGGTGGGCAACCGGTGTCATGGCGCCGGTTCGTCCAACCTGGACATCAATTTTGATAACGCTGGTGGTCTCCTGGGTTGCCTTGAATTTATATGCCATGGCCCACCTCGGGCTCCTCGATTTGTGACCTAAACGGGCCTGCAGGCTCAACCGGTTGACCTTGATCACCGCGCCGTCAATTTCAAATAAGAACTGGGACCGGATCTCCTCTAAATGCCGGCAGTAGTCGATGACGTCCGATGGGGTGTCACATATGCGGATGTATGGCCGGTTAACCCGAAGACCCCATTCTTGAATCTGGAGCATGAGCTCATACTGGGTTTCGCAGAAGGAACCGTCCATGGCCCCTACGCCGTAGCAGAACATGTTGAGCGGCCGCTTGGCAGTAACTTTCGGATCGAGCTGTCTCAGAGAACCGGCCGCCGCATTTCTGGGGTTGGCAAAGGGCGGAAGACCTTTGTTCAGTCTCTCCCGGTTCATGTTTTCAAAGGCCTCCAGATCCATGTAGACCTCGCCTCTCACCTCCAAGAGGTCCGGCAGGGGCGGTGCATTTTTCCTGTTTATCAGGGTCAATGGAATGGTCAGAATGGTCTTTACGTTCGGCGTGACGTTCTCCCCTACAAAGCCGTCTCCCCGCGTAGAAGCCACTGAGAGGACGCCGTTTTCATAGACCAGTTCGATTGCCAGGCCATCAATCTTGGGCTCCACCGTATATTCGACAGGCGAATCGTCTCCTAAGAATCTTTTGACCCGTGCGTCGAAATCCCTTATATCCTGATCACTGAAGCTGTTTTCTAAGCTGAGCATGGGAAGGCGGTGCTTCACCTCGGAAAACGTTTCCTGGGGCGTTGCACCCACCTTCTGGGTCGGCGATTCAGGGCTTATCCGTTCAGGATGCTGCTGTTCCAGGTCAAGCAGCCGCTTGAAAAGCCTGTCATACTCGGCATCGGATATCTCCGGGTCGTCCAGGTTGTAATAGCGGTGGTTGTGATATCGAATCTTTTCTCTCAGGACTTCAATTTCATGTGCGACGTCGTTCATTATAATGATCCTGTCAAAATGCGCTTTCATTCCGAGCGGTTGTAACTCGCCAAGGTCTTCGAAAGATCTAACAGCAGGTCTCCTGCCAGTCGGGTGTTCTCTTTTAAGCGGGGATTCGAAAAGCCCTGTTTCCACTTGAGATCAAACAGTTCATCCGAGACCACAAGGAGCGCTGTCAAGGCGATGGAACGATAGTGTGCCACGGTCAGGAGGGCTGAGATCTCCATCTCAACAGCTAAAACGCCCTGCTCCCGATACACTCTCACCTTTTCCGCGGTTTCGCGGTAAATGGCATCCGTTGTCCAAACCTTCCCTTTTCTAAAGGTCCGGCCTCGATCTTTTATCGATGTTTCCAACATCCGGTTGAGGCTTGAATCTGATTCCGGGGCTCCCGTCCGAAATGGATAATGCTGGGAGGTTCCTTCCTCTGAGATGGCGCGGGCAGGGATCACCAGATCGCCGATTCTCAGATCAGGCTGCAAAGACCCACACCATCCCAGGGCCAGGATCTTTCTAGTCCCCAAAACGATCAGTTTTTCTAATGCAATGACGGCATGGGGGGCGCCGATGAACGGGCCTGCCAGGGTGATGGATGACGCGGTTTTCTCTCCAGCCCGGTATATTCTGTACAGGGGCGTATCACTGAACGGAATTTCCGCCGCCCCGGCCTCCCGGACAAGCCGACTGAGCTCCAGAGGGAGC
This sequence comes from uncultured Desulfobacteraceae bacterium, assembly GCA_964483185.1. Lineage (GTDB taxonomy): Bacteria > Desulfobacterota > DSM-4660 > Desulfatiglandales > Desulfatiglandaceae > CAZACO01. The sequence continues at coordinate 2,203 of CAZACO010000333.1, read as the reverse complement.
ATCACCATCAGCGCAACGTGACCCAGATCAGGATCCCTTTTCCCCTTTACCGGACGGATAATCCCTTCACTGTGTGTTTCAGTTTGCATAAATATCGTTTTGGCCTTTCATCCGGTAATCTTCCCAAGCTTGACGCAAAGCGGAAAAACCGACTGAATATTAGAGGGTATTGCCTCCCTTGGCAACCCCAAAGTTGTTGGGACATGGCTCAGAGGGCGACTCTTGTCGGCGTTCGTATGCCTGAGGCTTTGCTTAAAAGCGCTGAGGGGCAGGAGAGTCCATTTTGCGCATGCGAATATTTTGGTGGCAAAATCAGTAAAATATGTTAATATTTATGAAGGGTTGGCGCCAAAACTCAGAGTCCATCGATTTTTATTGACATAAATAAATAAATTGAGATATCCTAAACGATTGCAAAATTAGGATCGCAGCGCTATGTTTGAAAGCTTATCAGAAAAACTGAATCGCACATTCAAGAAGTTGACGGGACGGGGCAGGTTGACAGAGGCAAACGTCCAGGATGCCTTGAAAGAGGTGCGTTTAGCCCTTTTGGAAGCGGATGTCAACTACAAAGTCGTAAAAAAACTGGTCTCGGACATTCGCGAGCGTGCGGTTGGGCAGGATGTCCTTGAAAGCCTGACCCCGGGTCAGCAGATTGTAAAGATTGTTAATGAAGAGCTGACCCGTTTGATGGGTGAAGCCCGGACGGGGCTGGAACTGGTGGGAAGGACCCCGCATGCGTTGATGTTAGTGGGGCTACAGGGATCGGGCAAGACCACGACAGCCGCCAAGTTGGCCAGATATCTCCGAAAGCAGGGTAGGCATCCTTACCTTGTTCCTGCAGATATTTACAGGCCGGCCGCAGTAGACCAGCTCAAGAAATTGGGTTTACAGATTGATGTGCCGGTCTATCCCACCGAGCCGGGTCAAAGGCCCGAGAAGATATGCTTGGATGCATTGTCAGGGGCCGGAAGGGAAGGGGCGGATGTCCTGATTATCGACACGGCAGGCCGTCTCCATATTGATGAGGTCCTTATGGCAGAGCTGGTAACGATCAAGACACAGATCAATCCCTCTGAAATCCTTTTGGTTGCGGATGCGATGACCGGCCAGGATGCGGTTACCGTGGCCAAAGAGTTTAATGAGGCCCTCGATATCTCCGGGGTGATCCTCTCGAAGATGGAAGGGGATGCCAGGGGTGGCGCGGCCCTCTCCATCAAGGCGATTACGGGCAAGCCGATCAAATTTGTGGGGGTGGGCGAAAAGGTCAATGCCCTGGAGCCGTTTCATCCGGACAGGATGGCCTCTCAGATTCTGGGCATGGGAGACATCCTTTCTCTCATCGAAAAGGCGCAGGATGAATTCGATGAAAAAGAGGCGAAGAAGTTAGAAAAGAAGCTCAGGAGAAGTGCGTTTGATCTGGAGGATTTCCGGTCCCAGTTGAGGCAGATGAAGAAACTCGGTTCACTCGATGACATCTTAGGGATGATACCCGGAATGGGCAAGCTTAAGAAATTGGGAAATCTGAAACCGAATGAAAAAGAATTGGTTAAGGTCGAGGCGATTATCAACTCAATGACCGCCGAGGAGAGGCGTAAACACAAGATTATTAACGGGAGCAGAAGACGAAGAATCGCTAGAGGGAGCGGGACGACCGTCCAGGACGTGAATCGTCTATTGAAGAATTTTGTCCAGACAAAAAAGATGATGGAACGGTTTACTAAAAAAGGTGGATTAGAGATTCCATCCCTTTTTGGCTGAACATTTGGTAAATAATCAGGTTCCGCCTCTAATTGTGCGGAGACCAAAATGAAGGTGAGGGGGTGATACAGTCAAATGGCAGTTAAAATTCGAATGACAAGGATGGGTGCAAAAAAGAAACCGTTTTATCGTCTGGTGGCAGCCGATTCTCAAGCGCCTCGGGATGGAAGATTCTTGGAGATACTGGGATACTATGATCCCACGAAGGATCCCGCAGTGGTCAAAATTCACGAGGACAAGGTCAACTACTGGCTTGGAAAAGGGGCGCGTGTCTCGGACTCGGCCAAGGCCCTCCTGAAAAAGGAAGGAATGATGCAATCCCATTCAGCGTCAAATTGATGTGACGTTTCTGCCCGATCAGATGGGAGGTGAATCGAGATGAAGGATTTGATTTCATACATTGCGAAAGCGCTAGTGGATAAGCCGGAAGACGTGGCCGTCA
>CAZACO010000332.1:4022-5315 GCA_964483185.1 uncultured Desulfobacteraceae bacterium | reverse complement strand
CGCCCTCGAGATCGATGCAGACAAGTTTTGGGTGGATTTTAAAGCGACGTTTAAAAGCGACATCGAAGCACTGTTTGAGAAGTTCTTAGCCCATGGCACTGATATCAGGTTTGACCGTGAGGCGATGATCGAGATGCTCGAATTGGCTCCTCCGGGCGTGGACGAGATCATGTCATTACACAAGATTATGGCCCTGAGGAATGAGGGGGTGTTCGATATCTTTGTTTTGGACACGTCGCCTACCGGCCACCTCCTACGCTTTCTGGAACTGCCCGACCTGGTCAGAGAATGGCTGAAGGTGTTTTTCAGGCTGTTGCTGAAATACAAGGGGGTGGTGAGGCTGACCCGGGCTGCGGAAAAGGCCCTGGCCCTGTCCAGAAATGTGAGAGGGATTCAGGAGACCCTGACAGACCCTGAAAGGGTCAATTTTGTGGCGGTGACCATACCCGAGGCCATGGGTGTCTTTGAATTGGAACGGCTGTTGGGCGCTTTAGAGGCCGGAAGGATCCCCTGTGACCATATTATTGTCAACAAAGTGGTTCCGGAGACAGATTGCGGGTTTTGCTCACTCAGGAGGGCAGAACAGCAGGACTATATCTGGAGGATTTGTTCGAGGTTCCCTGAACGGACCATTGTGCAGGCCCCTCTTTTGTCTCACCAGGTCAGAGGCGTAAGTGATTTGAACGAGTTGAGCGCGATGGTGTTTTGCGAGGCATAACAATGAATGACGCGATAGTCCAAAGTCCAACGTCCAAAATCCAAGGTCGATCGAACAGCGACGCGGTAGTCCAAAGTCCGAAGTCCAAAGTCGATCGAAGCACCGACAGCCGAATGACCACCGAATGCCAACTGAATGACAGCAAAGCAAATAACCAATGTCTAATGACCAATGACCAATGAGTAATGACCGCCGCCAGGCGAAAAGCAGCAGGTGCAAAAAATGATCTCATCAGGAAGAAAAATATTGTTAGTGGATGATGATCCTGATTTTTTATGGCTGACCCGGAATATGCTTGAGGAGACCGGATACCGTGTCATTGAGGCCTGGGACGGTGAATCGGCACTCGGGCTTTTTGAGAAAGAGACCCCTGATCTGGTTCTCTTGGACTACCGGATGCCGGGAAGGGACGGGCTCCAGATCGCAGTGGAAATGAAGGATCGGGTTCCGGCGGTTCCGATTGTCATGATCACGGGTTATGGGGAAGTCCAGATCGCGGTCAAGGCCATGAGAGCAGGCGTATACGATTATATCATCAAGCCTGTGGACAAAGACGATCTCCTTTTCAGCATTGC
>CAZACO010000332.1:0-3922 GCA_964483185.1 uncultured Desulfobacteraceae bacterium | reverse complement strand
GATACAGGAACGGGCGGTCCAGAGACTCGGGGGCAAAGCGCCTGTGGCCATTGATGTCCGTATCGTTGCCGCCACGAACCAGTCCCTGGAAAAGGATGTAGAGGCGGGGCGATTCCGGTCCGACCTCTATTTCCGGCTGAATGAGTTCACCATTCGAACGCCGCCGCTGAGACAGAGAAGGGAGGATATCCCCTACCTGGCCAAGACGTTTATAAATCAGGTGAGGGAGGAGCTGGGAAAGAGATGTGAGGGGTTCTCTGAGGAGGCCTTGATTTCCCTCTCAGCGTATCATTGGCCCGGCAATGTCCGTGAACTGCGGAACGTGATCCGCCAGGCCGTACTCCTGTCTGAGGAGAATGCGCCCATACTGCCTGACCATTTGACATCCAGCTCCCATTTGATGCCTGAGACAACAGGCGGAGATCGAGCTCAAACCAGGCTTTGTGATGGCAAAAAATCACTCAAGGAGATTGTGACACGCCTGAAGGACGCCTTTGAAAAGAAGGTTATCGAGGAGGTGATGGCCCAGGCGGACGGGAATAAGAGTGAGGCAGCCAGAAGACTCAAGGTCGATTACACGACCCTTTATAGAAAAATCAAGTCACATCAGATTGAGGGGGTATCTCAAGGCGCGCGTTAATTTACCGATCCGGTTTTCTTAAAGGCGTTCGTCACCATTGCTCTCATGAGCAGGATGTAATAATAGGCCTTTTCGCGGGTCTTCCAGTATCCCTCAGCACCCCGTGTAAACCCTAAGAGGAGAGAATTAGATTCTCACAATATAACCAGACTCACAACAAGCGCTCATAGCACCTCCCATACGGCATTCTGCTCCGATGCCTCCAGGCTAGATCACTTTCTTATTCGAGTTGAGTTTAAACTTAAATTAACATATTGAAATAATTCATAAAATAGTAATTTTTGTCTTGACAAACAACGCTTCCTTTCTTAAGCTTTGTCTTGGAAAGGAGGTGGTTTTGTTATGAAGAATCGGTGGCGCAAATTGGGAGTAAACTTAGGACACAGCCTGTTTGTTTTGGTGCTTGCCTTATCAGGGATCAAACAGTGGTGAGGGTGAGGTTGCTGCGACGCTCAGCTACTTTCTCAAAAGTTGACAGCACATGCATCAAAGTAACTGTTTTTTCTGACCCAGTGGGTCCATATATCAGTGCTGAGGGAGGATGAGCGCCGTCCAGTAGCGGCGTGAGTTGAAATATGATTCGGCTGAGCTGTTTTTCCCGGATGTTTTTGTTGAATATTTCTTTGAGTACAGCGCTTCTTTTGTCTTCCGGCAGTTTTTCGTCGTCGAGGCAGTCAGGGTTTATGAGGAGTGTTCTCTTTTTTCTTGAGGCGTGTAGGGACTCTATTAGCGTTTCTGTGCTGTCTTTGGTTTGTTGTTTTGGATCGGACATTTTCTGGGCTTACCTTCATAAGAAACGGCAAGCCGGAAATGAGAACGAGAGGCTCGGCCTTCCCCATTCAAATCATAGCACATGTTCAGTTCATTTATTTTGATTTCAAGCATCCCACTTCTCCTTTCTGCCCGTGGTCGGCATTATTGATGCTACCATCATTTTTCTGATCAATAAGAGCGATGGGAGAGTCGTGATAAGACAGGCCAAGCTTCGTGTGCCTCAGAAGCTATCTGCCATAAACGACAACATAAGAGGACGCTGTTAAATAAGCTCATTGGTGCATTTCAGAGCCAAGTGTGCCACGGGTGCGTCACCTCAAAGGGATTCACGTTCCCCGATCCTTGAAAGACGAGCCCCTGGATGATAGTCTCTTTCAGGATCTCCCAGACCTCAAATACATACTTGACTGTAACTTTTCTGCAGGATGTGAATATGCCATTTTCCGGTTAGGCTTCCTACCTGCCTTGACAGGGCACTCTGTTTCGTCCCTCCCTATTGGGAATTGTTGTCTTGAGTGATTTACAGCCGACTTCAGGCTGGCCGTTAGCACACCATAGATTCAGTTTTCAAAGACCATTCAGAAACAACTCATCGTTGGAAAAGCTCAAGAGCATCTCATCTTTCACCCCGCGCCCCGACTGAGGCCTACGGTCAAAAATGAGCGCAAAAAACTTCAAAAATCCCACGCGCTCCATTATGGGTAGGGGGGTAGGAGTCCCAATCCCCGGGTTTTCGATTTTCGCGTTTTCAGATTCCGCAACTCCGCTTTCACTCGCGCCGCGATCCCACCGACGGCCATCAGTTCCACCCACGACGCACCCGCCACAATCAGCCTGGCAAGAGAAGGAAGGAGCGTCCACGCCATGGCCCCAGCACCCGACACACATCAACCCGACCGTCAACACAGCAATGGGAGCACCAGCCCCGGAAACCGGGATTTCTTCCAATCCCGGCCCTCGGATTCGCCCACACTCTCATCCCCGGAAGCCCACCAGATCACCAAGAGCCCCGGCCATCAACCGGAGAGACCTCCTGATCAGTCTACAACTGATTTTCATACACGCTCCGGATTTCCTCGGGCTGAATGCAGAGGTAATCCAACGTCTGCTTTTGCGTAGAGTGATTGAAGCAGACCATCAATTCGGGCAGGCCCCGGCCAAACGTAACCCGTTGGTGGTATCCCCATGTTTTGCGCAGTGTATGGCCCCCATAGTTGCCCTTCAGATTGACCGCCCGGCACCACTCTTTGACCAGCCTGGTTACCGAGGACACCGTCAAGACCTCGCCCCGCTGACTCTTGAATAGAAAGTCCTCATCCTGGTAAGGGCCAGAGGCCAGGAGACTTTGAATCGCATCCACACAAGCCCCATTCAGGCTGATTCGCCGGATCTTTCCGGTTTTCTTCTCCTTCAGCTCAATCTCATCCATGGGCTTGAGGCCCCGGACATCACCCGTTTTGATGTTCAGAAGATCCGAGGCCCTGAGATTTGTGTTGATCCCGACCACGAACAGAGCCAAGTCCCGAGACCTGTCCTTTAACAGCTTCTTGATTGTGGCTATGTCTTTCAACTCCCTGATCGGTTCCACCTTGATCCTTGTCCCTTTCTTTGGCCGGTTCAAATTTTGCCCTTTTTTCATAATATCCCCCCTTGACTGCGTTGTTAACTTTATGTCATTTAATAGCCAAAACATAACAAGATGTCAAGCACTATTTTTTAGGGAAAATCGAAAAAAGGCCATAACTACCTGATTGAAAAAGAAAAACTCCATTTTCAAACTCGTTAACTTTTACCTTAAAGTTAACGAGATATTGCTTTCTTCAAAATCCGGTTTAGAGCCGTTTTAGGCGGTCCCTTTTTTGTGTGGTGAACATGTTCTAGTTCCAGAACCCTTGGTCGGTCTCAGTTGTCATCAAAGGACATCGAACGTATCCCGCGCATAGAAAAGGCATGATCTCCAACGGCCTGTGCCCGTCCCCCCTTCTTCCATTCCCTTTACAGCTCAGGAAGCATGAAACAGTAAGCCCGCCTGAGCCACTTCGAACCTGGAAAACGCCTCAAAAATTTCAGAAACCCCCACGTAATTCATGCTTTGAGGCACTTTTGGGGCATGACAGCCTCTGCCAGGCCTCGGCCTCACTGGCCCTGAATGATCCCAAATTTGACGAACAACCCATTGATTTCACATCGATTTACATGGTTTTGCACATGCTGAAATCCAAGTTACTGAAAATTTTCATTGTTTTAAAATAAGATAACATATTGGCATCATTACATATTACATGTTTTTCATGCTTTTGCTCTCTACCTTAAAGAGGAAAAAATAAAGAAAGAAAGAAATATGTAAAATATATAAAAAGGTTTTTATTGAAAAGCATGCAAACCGTGACAAATCAATTATTATCAATATGTTAACCCAATCAAAAGCATGAAAAGGCCATGTGGAAACCATGTAGAACCCGTCTAAAAACATGTAAAGGGTGCTCAATACCTGACAGATGGGGTACA
>CAZACO010000331.1:0-5333 GCA_964483185.1 uncultured Desulfobacteraceae bacterium | reverse complement strand
CATACCAAGGGATTCAGCGGGGCCACTGTCGAGGATATCGCCCAGGAAGCAGAACTGAGCCCTGCGGCACTCTACCTCTATTTCAAGAACAAAGACGACATCTATGTCTCTCTGAATTTGCAGCTCTTGGAATACCTCTCTGACAGGCTGGAAAGGTTGTACCTGGAAAAGGGCGTCGGGGCCGAGGAAAAGATAGACGCGCTCAAAGACCTCTTTTACGACGTTTATAATTTCGACCCGCTGATTCTCATCAACCTGTTTCATCTCCAGGCCAGTGACGGCCTCAAAAACCTGCCACCGGAGCGGCTTTCCCAGCTCAATGAATTGGCTGCCAAGAGCCTTCGGAGCCTGGCCATGATATTTGACCAGGGAAAGGCCGAAGGCCGTTTTGAGGACCACCCCTCCATCGCCCTCGCCGATATTATCTGGATTATTTTTACGGGCGCGGTCCTCTGGGAAGAGAGCAAACGAATGACCAATCCCGACAAAGATTTTCTGAAGCCCACGTTAGACATTGCCATCGATATCTTCAGAAAAGGGATAACGAACCGATAACATGCGCCAACAGGTTGTTTCATGAGTCACCTGCAAAAGGAAAGTGAACCCGTCATCCGCATCCGCCACCTGTCCCTCAGATTCGGGGGATTGGAGGCCCTCAGCGATGTATCCGTGGATATCCTGGCAGGAGAGATCCTGGCCATCATCGGTCCCAACGGGGCAGGCAAGACCTGTTTCCTGAACTGCATCAACGGGTTTTATCACCCGTACAAGGGAGAGATCCTCTATCGCGGCAGGGACGTAACCCGCATGAAACCCCACAAAATAGCCGCCCTCGGCATTGCAAGGACATTTCAAAACATCGAACTTTTCTCCGGTCTCACCGCCTTAGACAATCTCATGTCGGCCAGGCACGTCCATATGAAACATGGGGCCTTCTTGGGGTGCCTCTTTTTCGGTCCCACCCGGCGGGAGGAAATCGCCCATAGGGAGCGGGTCGAAGAGGTCGTCGACCTCCTTGAAATGGAATCCATCCGGAAAAAGACGGTCGGGTCCCTCCCCTACGGCCAGCGAAAAAAGGTAGACATGGCCAGGGCCCTGTGCATGGAGCCCGCCATCCTGCTCCTGGATGAACCGATGGCCGGAATGAACGTGGAAGAAAAGGAAGACATGGCCAGGTTTATCCTGGACGTCTATGAACTCAAGAAGATCCCCATTGTCCTGATCGAACACGACATGGACGTGGTTATGGATATCTGCCACAGGATTGTAGTGCTGGATTTCGGCCGTAAACTGGCGGAGGGCCGGCCTCAGGACATCAAGGACGATGAGCGGGTCATCAGGGCCTATCTGGGGGAAGAATAGATGAAACAGAGCGAGGCGCCATCCTCATGACCCTTGACACCCTGCCAAAAATTCTGAGAGAGAATTTCCGGAAATACGGCGGCCGCAGGGTGGCCATGCGGGAAAAGGACCGGGGCATATGGAAGGAGTTTACGTGGGAAGATTACTTTCTCACGGTCAAACATTTCTGTATCGGTCTTATCCGTCTGGGGCTTACGCGCGGAGACAAGGTGTCGATTTTGGGGGAGAACAAGCCGGAATGGTTCTGGGCCGAACTGGCGGTCCAATCGGCCGGCGGTGCGGCCGTCGGCATATTCACGGACTGCCTGCCCGAGGAAGTCAAATATTACGCGGAGCATTCGGACTCTGTCTTTGCAGTGGTGCACGATCAGGAACAGGTGGACAAGTTCCTTGAAATCAAAAAGGATGTCCCCGGGATCAAAAAGGTCATCTACTGGGACCCCAAGGGCCTCTGGTCCTACACAGATCCCATACTCATGTCGTTTGACGAGGTCGTGGAACTGGGAAAGAAGCATGACAGGGAGCAGCCGCACCTCTTTGACGAGATGGTGGATCAGGGGAACGGGGACGAGATCGCCGCATTCTGTTATACGTCCGGGACAACCGGCCTTCCCAAGGGGGGCATGCTGAGCCAGAGATGGCTGGTGGATTCTGTCAGAGAATGGGCCCAGCTGGATGGATGGTTTGGAAAGGGATACGAGTACCTCTCGTTTATTCCCCCGGCATGGATCACCGAGCAGGGCATCGGGATTGCCGGCGCCATACTGGCGCCCATGGTGGTCAACTTCCCGGAAGAGCCGGAAACCGTCCAGGAAAATATCCGGGAGATCGGACCGGACATCCTCTTCTTCGGCGCCAGGCTGTGGGAGAACCTGAACCGGATGGTCCAGGCGAAAATGATCGACTCTACCCCCCTCAGGCGTCTTATATACCGCCTGGCCCTGCCGCTGGGACTCAGGATGGCAGAGATGAAGAGCAGCCGGAACAAGCCGGGCCTTCCCTGGCGTGCCCTCTATTTCTTGGCCTATCAGGCGGTGTTCCGGCAGCTCAGGGATCGGATCGGCCTTTCCAGGGTGAAGACGGTCTATTCGGCGGGCGGGGCGATCAGCCCTGACATCATCCGGTATTTCAAGGCCTTATGCATTGACATCCGCCTGTTCTATGGAAGCACGGAGCAGGGCGTCATGAGCATGCCGAGAGACGGGGACATCCGGCCCGATACATCCGGCCCGCCGGTCCCCTGGGTTGAGGTGAACCTCTCGGATGACGGTGAAATCCTTGTCAAGAACAAATATCCCTACTCCGGATACTACAAGAACCCTGAGGCCACGGAAGAAAAGATGATGGACGGCTGGTTCTGCACCGGCGACTTCGGGCACCTGAACGATGACGGCCACCTGATCGTCATCGACCGGATGGAAGACCTGAAAGAGCTTGCCGGGGGAAAGAAGTTCTCACCCCAGTACACCGAGGTGAGGCTCAGGTTCAGCCCTTATATCAAGGACGCCCTTATCATCGGGGGTCCGGATAAGGACTACGTAACAGCCCTCATCAATATCGACCTCGACAATGTGGGTCGATTTGCCGAGGCGCACCATATCGCCTATACCACCTTTACCGACCTCTCCCAGAAGGAGGAAGTGATCGACCTGATCAAAAAGGAGATTAAAAAGGTCAACAGCACCCTGCCTGACTGGACCCGGGTCAAGCGATTCGTGAACCTGCACAAGGAATTTGACGCGGACGAAGATGAACTCACCCGCACGAGAAAACTGAGAAGGACATTTGTCGAAGAAAGATACAAAGACCTCATCGCCGCCCTCTACGGGGATGAAGCGGCCTTCAAGGTTGAGGCCAGCGTCACCTACCGGGATGGGCGTAAGGGAACGATCCAGACCTCCATTCAGGTCACCAGGACAGAAGGTTGACACATGATTGAGTTTATTCAGCAGGGCATCACAGGCCTCATGATAGGGAGTCTTTACGCCCTCGTGGCCGCCGGCATTGTCCTCGTCTACAAATCCACCCACGTGGTGAGCCTGGCGCACGGCCAGTTGGTGGCATTCGGCGCCCTCTTTTTCTGGCTCTTTCTGAGCGGTCTCGGCCTCCCCTTCTGGGTCGGACTCATCCCCGCATTTATCCTGACCGCCCTGTTGGGCCTTGCCATCGAACGGGTTGCCCTGCGGCCGCTCATCGGACAACCCCTGCTCGCGGCATTCCTCATGACCTTTGCCATCTTCATCGCCCTGGAGGGGGTCTTTGTCCTCTATCTGAAAGGACAGACCCGGACCCTCCCCCACTTCCTTCCTGAGGGAAACCTTGTCTTTTCCGGGCTTTCCATCCCGATCAACCAGTTGATCGGTTTTTGCGTCGCCCTCCTCCTGTTCGGCGCGGTATCCCTTATCTTCAAATATACCAAGTTGGGCCTGGGGATGCGGGCCACGGCAGAGGATCACCGACTGGCCCAGAGCACGGGGATCGTGGTCAAGAATATATTCTCCTATATCTGGATCCTGTCTGGAATCGTTGCCGCCATTGCGGGGATCGCTACGGCCAATGTCATGGACATCTATTACATGCTCCCCTATATCGGGATCAACGGGCTGATCGTGGCCATCTGCGGGGGTCTCGATTCTCTGGCCGGGGCGTTGATCGTGGGTCTCCTCCTGGGCGTGGCGGAAAACGTGGGGGCCGCATACCTGGACCCGCTTGTCGGGGGAGGCATCAAGGATGTGGCAGGATATGTGGTGCTTCTTTTCGTATTGTTGATCAGGCCCTACGGCCTGTTCGGTCTTGTAAAAATTGAAAGGATCTGACACATGAGGCCATGCGGCGTATTTGACAAAAGCTATGCTCTCGACATTGCCATCATCCGGACCTGGCAGCACTGGGCCATCCTCATCTCCTCCCTCCTGCTCCTCTACCTGTTCCCCCTGTTCGGCTCCTATTATCTGGTCAGTTTCATCAATCTGCTGTCTATCAGCGTCATTGTGGTGCTGGGCCTCCAGATTGTCAGCGGCTTCTGCGGCCAGATATCGTTCGGCCAGGCAGCCTTTATGGCGGTCGGGGCCTACACCTCCTCCATTCTCACCATCCGATACGGTGTCTCTTTCTGGCTGGCCCTCCCGTTGTCAGGCATCATGGCCGGGGCCGTCGGCATCATCGGAGGGGCCCCTTCCCTCAGGATCAAGGGGATGTATCTGGCAATGGCCACCATCGCCATCCATTTTGTCGTCATATGGTTGATCCTCCATATGGATATAACCGGATCGTTCAAAGGCCTCTATCCGATGCCGCCCAACATCGGAGCCTTTGAATTCGATACGGATGAGAGGATGTTCTATATCATCGTGACCGTCATGATCATCATGACCTATGCGGCCCGGAACCTCATGAGATCCAAGGTCGGCAGGGCCTTTGTGGCCATACGCGACAATGACCTCGCCGGAGAGGTCATGGGGGTGAATCTCTATTATTACAAATTGTTGGCCTTCTTTATCTCCTGTTTCTATGCAGGTATTGCCGGCTCTCTGTGGGCCCATCTGATCACCGTGGTCAACGCCGAACAATTCACGCTCCTTCATGCATTAGAATATGTAGGCATGCTGATCATCGGCGGCATGGGAAGTATCCCGGGGGTTTTTTTTGGTGTGCTGTTTATCCGCATCCTGAACGAGGTGGTCATGTTTACATCTCCGGCGCTGGCCAAGGCCCTTCCCTGGTTAGGGTCGTCACCTGCCGCCTCCCTGGGTCTCATCGCCTTCGGCTTAGCCATGGCCGTCTTTTTGGTCTTCGAACCGAGGGGGTTGGCCCATCGCTGGGAAATCTTCAAATCGTCGTACCGGCTCTATCCCTTTGCGCATTAGGGAGCGCACTCTTTGCGCGAGACAAAAGGGTTTTTGCGACTGACCAAATATGATGGTCTCGTAAAAAGTCATGTCCAATTAACTAATTGAAATAATTATAAATAG
>CAZACO010000330.1:0-5341 GCA_964483185.1 uncultured Desulfobacteraceae bacterium | reverse complement strand
GATATTATGAAGCTGCAAGAATTTGTAAAAAGACAACGTAAAATTCACGGGTTGACCCAAATGGAGCTTGCCCGCAAGGCCGGGGTTGGGTTGAGGTTTGTGAGAGATTTGGAACAGGGCAAGGCAACCTTGATAATGGATAAGGTAAACCAGGTGCTACGGTTATTCGGCAAGACCCTCGGCCCTGTTGACTGGCATCCTGAAATCGATGAGGATTAAGTGGTGGAAAGGAAAAAAAAGGCCTTTGTCTATTTGCGGGAAAAAAAGGCCGGTCTTCTTGAAAAGACAGAGCGCGGGTATCGCTTTTGCTATTTAAGAGACTACCTTTCCTCACAGGATGCTCAACCGATAAGCCTGACGCTCCCCTTGACTGACAGGCCTTACGAAAGTGAGAAGCTGTTTTCTTTTTTTATTGGACTGATCCCTGAAGGCTGGCTTTTGGATCTTACGAGCCGAACTTTGAAGATAGACCCGGAGAACCCTTTTGATATCCTCCTTGCCACGGGTGGTGATTGCATTGGAGCGGTCAAAATCGTTCCTATTGATGAGGACAATGGCTGATGTTTCGCAAATGTCTTTCATGCCACATGCCAGAATCCGGCGAAGATCTGCTCCAGGGATACCACAGGCGATGCTCAAGAAAATTATTTGGAACGGCTCAACCTCCAAACGTGCCTTTTGATAGCAGTGAGGTGGCTACTGAAGCTCAAAAAATGGTTGGGAGAATGTCTATCTCGGGTGTGCAACCTAAACTTTCAACCATCCACGATCGGAAGCGCCGTGAAATGACTGTCGTCGACAGGGGAGGGCTCTTTATCCTCAAACCTCCAGATCGTTTTGGATTCCTGCCTGAAAACGAGAATCTATGTATGAATATTGCGTCTGTTTATCGGATTGAGGTGCCGCCTCACGGTCTGCTACCCTTGAAAGATGGTAAACTGGCGTATGTTGTTAAGAGGTTCGATAGACGTGATGACGGCTCAAAACTTCAACAAGAGGATTTTCAACAGCTTCTTCAAACAGATGACAAATACGCAGGTTCTTATGAAAGAATCGGCAATTTCATAAAAAAACATTCCAATGCCCCCGGGCTCGATCTTGTGAACCTTTTTGAAAGGGCCCTCCTCTTTTTTGTGCTGGGTAACGGCGATGCCCATTTAAAGAATTTCTCACTCCTCAGAAAAGAAGAAGCAGGCTATTCATTGTCGCCGGCCTATGACATCGTCAGCTCCAGGCTGGTGATCCCTGAAGAGAGAGAGGAGATGTGTCTCAGCCTTCAAGGAAAGCGAAATAATATTTCAGAAAAGGATTTCCAGGGATTATCCGAGCAGTTGGGCCTGAACAGCCAGCAGCTCCATAACGCCTTGGAGCGTTTGAGAGGGCTCAGATCTCCCATCGAGACGATGATCGAGGAAAGCCTCTTGGAAGAACGATCAAGGAATAGGTTTCTTGAGATTTTTAGAGAGAGAATGCAAAGAATTTTTAAGTAAAGAGGGTTGCACTGGGGTGCCCGCGAGTTTTCAACTTGAATTCAAGCAGATCTGAGAAAAGGAGGCTAACAACATATGCTTACAAAGTACTCTCTTGATGAAGCCAAGGAACTGGCACTGAAATTCATGCGCAGGGGGTATCATTGAGGCCCGGCCGTCCTGCAAGTTATGTGGGATGTATACGACCTGAAAAATGAAGACTTCCTCTGGAGCGGTATCGCCTTCATGGGAGGGATCAGCGGCGAACAACAGGCCCCATGCGGCGCCGTGTCCGCTTCGGCCGTATGCCTGGGTCTCAGGCATCGCTGCTCTCTCTCGGATAAAGAAAAGGCCAAGGCATCGCGCACGATGATACGATACAACGCCAGCAAACTGGTAAGGGACTTCCGGGACAAGTTCGGCAGTATCACTTGCGCCGATCTCCTTGGGATCGATTTCACCACACCGGGCGCATATCAGGGGTTTCATGAATCGGGGATCTGGAAGGATAAATGCAACCGGTATGTGGAGTTCATCATAGAGAAACTTTACGAATTTGAAGACGGGAAAGGCACCGGGGAAACAACATGATTCATTTCTTCTTGCCATAAGGCATTTTTTGACGTTTCATCAATTTTAGATATTCCCGCCATTCATTCGACCTCTATTCAGAAGGGTATCCGTGGAAAATTTCCACAACGACCGCGTTCGTCTGCGTTCGACTGCCAGGGTCGCCGATCGCATTAGACCGGGAGTTGCCAGTTTGGACGCAGGTGCCTGGTACAGGCCGGACCCTCAAGGGGTCGATGATGGGGGGTGCGTGAATATTCTCACAGAAGACCGGTTGTCACCCGTCGGTGCGTTTGCGTGCAACAGTTGCTGGTTCAGATTGAGCTGGATAAGGGTGGTGGGTATTAGAAAATGGATGCATGAGATTCCTTTTCAGATCTTTCATGAGAATCCTCTAATTTATGGTTGTAATTCTTTCGTAGTGAATCGATACGCAGAAACTGCACAACGTTTCGCGTTTTCAATTCAGGAAAACCTATATCAAAAAACTGAATTGTACGACATCTAATGATTTTTTTCTTGAATATTCAATTGGATATGCTAATGAAAAGGGTACCCGTCATTTTAATCGAACCATTCACAGGTGCAGACGCAAAAAGCCGCGCCCACGCGTCAACCGTTTGGTGCAACAAGAAAAGGGGAAAAAAGATGATGAGGTACATTGGAATGTCGATGGTGACGGCCGTTTTGCTGGCGGGTGTTGCTGGAGCTCAGGATAGGACGGAGATCGCTGTCCAAACGATGCCTCCGTCAGTCGTCAAGACAGTGCCCAAGGCAGGAGATACAGACGTTGATCCATCACTCAAGCAAATCACTGTTACGTTCAGCAAAGACATGATAACGAAGGAGATGTGGTCATGGTGCAGCCAATCTCCTGAGACCTTTCGTGAAATAGATAAAACGAAAATCCGATACCTGGAGGACAAACGCACGTGCGTACTCCCCGTCAAATTGAAGGCCGGAAAAACGTACGTCATTTGGATCAACACTCAAAAGTACAACTACTTCAAGGACACAGAGAACAATTCGGCAATTCCCTATTTGCTTGTATTCCAGACAGCACGCAAAGCCGCTTCATCACCGAACCGTGGTGCTGAAGCGGCGGCCATCTCGGCCGCAGAGGCCTGGTTGTCGTTGGTTGACAAAGGCGAGTACGATAAAAGCTGGAATGAAGCTTCGCAGTACTTCAGGGGTGCTGTTTCAGAAGACCAATGGAGACAGGCGATCCGAGCAGCCAGAAAGCCATTAGGAAAGAATCTCTCCCGGGGGCTCATGTCAAAAAGTTACCACACGTCCTTGCCGGGCGTCCCAGACGGTGAATATGTTGTGATCCAGTTCAATGCCTCGTTCGAGAACAAGAAATCTGCTACTGAAACCATTACGCCGATGCTGGACAAGGATGGCAAGTGGCGGGTGTCTGGGTACTACATTAAATAGAGACACCGAAATTATTGTATGGAGTGGTTCCGGCGCCTGTCATTTCGGTACCCCGCCTGACCAGGGAGGTGTATCGGCTCCTGAGAGCCGGAGGAACATTGGCCGCCTGGACCATAACCCCGTTGTGGTCGCTACGCCCCGTCACGAAAACGCAGTTTTCTGGCTATCGGGGAAAAGCAGGATTCATGCATCCCGGCGAATTACCGGGTACCCATGTAGAGAAGCGGTGAGCTTGCACGACGATTTAGGGCGGCAGGTGGCATCATGAACATTTCCGGATCCTGGCGGGCCAAGGCCTGGGGCGTAATCCTGGTCAATCTGGCCACCTTGTGCTGGGCAAGCAATGCGGTACTGGGCCGCTGGTTGCGGGGCGATGTGGGACCGCTGACCCTGACCGCCCTCCGTTTTACCGTGGCCACGGCCTTCTTCGGTTTCATGCTCCGGGGGCGGTCTACGGAGGAGTGCCGTTACGGCAGCGACAAATGGTGGCTTCTGGCCATGGGGCTGGCCGGGGTGGTGTGTTTCAGTCCGCTTCTCTATCTGGGGCTACGCTACTCCACCGCGGTCAACTGCTCTTTGATCCAGGGCTTTTCCCCCTTGATCACCGGTCTCATCGCCGGTCTGATTATTCAGGAGCCGGTAAGCCGAAGGCAGATGGGAGGCGCGGTCATCGGACTGATCGGGGTGGTGGGATTGATCTCGGGCGGTTCGATCTGGTTCCTCTTTCGCCTCCATTTCAACGTGGGGGACCTGATCCTTTTGGCGGCCGCAGTGGTGTGGGCCTTTTATTCCGTGTTCGGCCGTCGCGTCATGCGCCGACGTTCACCGGTCTCGGCGACCGCCCTGTCCAGTTTCATAGGACTTCCCATTCTCGTGGCCGCCGCCTTTTTCGAACACCGGCACATCCCCCTGAACCTGCGGCCCGAGACCATCGCCGCGATCGTGCACATCTGCATCGTCCCGACCATTATCGGCTACTGGTCCTGGAACCGCGCGGTTCAGGAACTCGGGGCGGGCGGCGCCATGGTCTTCTATAACACCCTTCCCCTCTATGGCGTGGTTATGGGAGCAGTCTTTTTACAGGAGCGTCTGGGTCTGACACACATCGTTTTCGGTGGGCTGATCCTCGGAGGAGGGTTCTGGGCCACCATGGGCGGCCTGGGGAAGGCGCATGCCCGGACCGGCTGAATAGGTTTTTTACGATCGTCGTATGTCCATGCCCACTTTCTGACCCCTACTCGACCTTCATAAAGGCCGCGGGACGTGCGCCACATACCGGACATTTCTCCGGGGGCTCATTCTCACAGGTAAACCCGCAGACCGAACATACATAGTAGCAGTCCACATCTTCCGGGTCTTCCAGGTTGTCAAGCGCCTTCTGATAGAGGCCTGCGTGGACCTCCTCCACTGTATTGGCATAGGAGAAGGAACGTTCAGCCGCCTTGTTCCCCTCTTTTTTGGCCTCTTCAATCATCGCCGGGTACATATTCTTGAATTCATGGGTCTCCCCGTCAATGGCGGATTGCAGATTCTCGGCCGTGCTCTTGACAGCGCCGAGGGTCCTGAGATGGGCATGGGCATGAACCGTCTCGGCCTCTGCAGCGGCTCGAAACAGCCTTGCCGCCTGTGGATGTCCTTCCTTGTCCGCCTGTTTGGCAAAGGCGAGGTATTTACGATTGGCCTGAGATTCCCCTGCGAATGCTTCTAAAAGATTCTGTTCTGTCTTGCTCATGGTTCCTGACTCCTTTCTGCCTATGGATTTCGCGAAAAAACTATCATCTTGATATCACTTGCAAATAAAAAATACAAGGAGGATATCATCGTTGGATGGTGTGTTTGAACAGCAGTGAAGGGTCAACGTTCGC
>CAZACO010000329.1:0-5346 GCA_964483185.1 uncultured Desulfobacteraceae bacterium | reverse complement strand
TATCCAGTATCCAGTATCAAGTAACCAGCAACCCATAACGAGTAACGAGTCATGAAGATGAAAAGGGGAACCGAACCGATTGAGCGGACCACGGGGAGGCCTCGGGATGAATGCGGGGTCTTTGCGGTTTACGGGCATGAAGAGGCCGCCAAGATGACCTATTTCGGTCTCTATGCCCTGCAGCACCGGGGTCAGGAAAGCACCGGGATTGTGACATCTGACGGGACCCACATATGTGAACACAAGTCCATGGGCCTTGTGCCGGAGGTCTTCACCGAAGAGATCCTGAACCGTTTGCCGGGCCACATTGCCCTCGGACATGTCCGGTATTCCACCACCGGTTCCTCTCTCCTGGTCAATGCCCAGCCCTTCAGGGTCCAGTATTCCGGGCAGTCTTTTGCCGTGGCCCATAACGGCAACATCCTGAATGCCAGGCAGATTCGCTCAGAACTGGAAAACAGCGGCTCGATCTTTCAGACGACCATGGACAGCGAGGTGGTGCTTCATCTCATGGCCAGGTCTTTTAAGATGGGGCTGGAACAGGCCATGATCCAGACCATGATGCAGATGCGGGGGGCCTACTCCATGGTCGTCATGACTAAGGAGGGCCTCATCGCGGCCAAGGATCCCAACGGTTTCAGGCCGCTCTGTCTTGGACGGCTGAACAGCGGCTACGTCGTGGCCTCCGAGACCTGCGCCCTGGACCTGGTGGAGGCGGAATATATCCGGGAGATCGACCCGGGTGAGATCGTCATTATCAACGGACAGGGCCTGAAGAGTATCCCCTCGGGCATCGAATCGCGTAAGAGCCAGTGCATCTTTGAGCTGATCTATTTCGCGAGGCCCGACAGCAAGGTGTTCGGCCGGAATGTGTACATGTTCCGGAAGAGGCAGGGGGAACTCCTGGCCAAGGAATTTCCGATTGAGGCGGATCTTGTCATGCCCTTTCCCGATTCAGGCAATTACGCGGCCATCGGGTATGCCCACGCATCGGGCATCCCTTTTGAGATGGGGGTGATCCGGAACCATTACGTGGGAAGGACCTTTATCCAGCCGTCCCAGAACATGCGCGATTTCGGTGTCAAGGTGAAGCTCAATCCGGTCAAGGAACTCCTGAAGGATCAGCGCGTGATCATCATGGAGGACTCCATCATCCGGGGCACCACGGCCCGGAGCAGGGTGTATACCTTAAGAAAGATCGGCGCCAGGGAGGTCCACATGCTCGTCAGTTGCCCCCCGCACCGGTTCCCCTGCCATTACGGGATCGATTTCTCGACCAAGGGAGAACTGATCGCGGCCCGCAAATCGGTTGAAGAGATCCGCGATTTTACGGGGCTGGACAGCCTCGGGTATCTGAGCATCGATTCCCTGAAGCAGGCCATTGACATCCCTGAAGACGACCTCTGCTTTGCCTGCTTCAACGGGAAATATCCTGTCCCCATTGACGAGAGCTTTTCCAAGTATTGCCTGGAACCTGCCTGACCGGCAGAGGCATGCATCCGCCCAAAGCAAGCGATCGCATGAGCATCGTCCCGCTCAACGCCGCCCTCTGCATGAACCTCCACGACCATTTCTATCTTCTTACGGGGGCGACCCCTTGCAGTATATGTTTGGGTCTGTTCATCCCCACGTGCGTGGGGAATACGCACCCGAACCACGCTGCGGCGGGCGATCAAGCATATGAGACTTTCAAATTCATCAGGTTCAATCCCTATGAGGGAATTAAGGATTTCCGAAACTACCACATGGTCGAGGATTTTCGTCTTGAGGGTCCCCTGATCCGGTTATCAATGATTTCTAAGGTCCTGCGAGCAATGAAAGGAAATCCCTCACCGAGACATGATCAATGATGTTGTGACGTAATGTATTGTTTTTATTCACATGATAGGCATTATTCCTCCCTTCTCTTTTCCTCTTCACAAAACCATCCCTCTCCAACTCCGAAATAATCTTGTGAACAGTCCATTCTGTGACATTGACCGCTGAGGCGATTTCTCGGGCCGTGCTTCTGGGGTGCTTGGCAATGTAGACGAGAATCAGACCGTGATTGGAGATAAAGTTCCATTCCACCATGTATATCGTCTCCCAAATAACGATCTCCCAAAATGATTGTTGACATCCTGGAAAGATCTGATTAAAATATGTGAAATATCCAATGTGTTTAAACAAGCTTGATAAATCAAATTAACAATACCATTAATCAATTAACAAGATTGTGTTCAAGTGTCAAACACTTTGGGTGGAGAAAAGGAGGTGGGCCATGTTAGAAAGTCCTTTGTGGGCCAAAATATTGTTCACTATCTGGGTCATAGCCTTCATCTTCATAGAGGCTGCATGGGAGCCTATCTGGGAGTGGGTAGTAAGGAAAGCCAGGTCTTTTACCAAGGATCTGCATACCCGACATCGGCTCAGGAGACAACCGGGCTAAGGAAACGAAGTCCTTCGAAAGCGACTCAGGCGCTGGCGGAATACCGGGTCGGAACAAGCAAGCGCGAGGTGTTCTTCTGCCCCGGGGAGTATGTCTATGTCCGTTTGAGGGGTCTTTTTTCGCTGGACAGCACCCTGCACGTTCCCCCCCCTTCTTACATCAATCTTGTCTGTCACCGCCGCCATCCGGTATGTGACCTCCGTGCTGGCAGGCACGTGTCATAGTTGATGATAAAATCCAAGTCCCTCGTCGGTAAAGCCGTAGTGTTTGGCAAGGGCTTGGTTGCCCCTGCTGCCCTTCACGTGCCTGCTGTCTTGTCCCGACCCCATCATTTTCCCGTGCCTAAAGGATCCTTTTCGGGGTCAAAAAAGCTGCTATAAGCCCTATTTGAGGCCTTTTTTATTATCACTTCTCAAATCATGTCAATCGGTTACCTTGGCCCGACCCAGAACCGAGAACCGGCCAGAATCGCAGAACAACGTATGTATTCCTGTGGTTAACCCCGCTTGTAGCGGGGTACTCTTCCCCGCTCAAAATCCGGGATCCTCGACTTGATCTTGCAAAACCTATCTCATCTCTGGATGAACACTATCTATGAATGAAGGTTAATGATTTTGATCCCCTTTTTCTTATACAACTCCATGTGCGAATCTGTGGTATAGATCTTGGTGCAGTCAGGCACCAGAAGTGAACTCAAGATTAATGCATCCAGTCCTGGCATGCCGGTACCATGCCCGATGTGACTTGCCCTGAGAGCGGTCTCCCTATTAATCGGCATAACATCTACGGCTTCGCTTATGTCCGAAATAATCGTTGGCCACTCCCTGAATTCCCCTTTCAGAAGTCTCCTCTGGAGTTCGTACAGGACAATGACTGATGTTATTGTCTCATGCTCCTGCCAGGTCCGGATCGCAACCGGGTTTTGCTCCTGGAGAGCAAAGAAAAAGCCTGTGTCAAGACCTGTCAGCATCTGCATCCGTCCTTTCCCTGTGAATATCTTCCCAGTTTCCAAGAGGTTTTTCCCTTACCAAACAGTCCAGCACACGTTTTTTGGCAGCGCCTTTTAAGTTGTCTCTCATTTCCTCCTCACCCCACTTCAGGGACTCAATAAGCTTGTTCATTCCGGAGACTGCCGCCTGCTGAATACTGGAAATTTTCCCAACAGTCTGGAGTTCCCTGAGATCCTTCCAGATTTCAAAAGGTATTCGAATGGTTATCCGTTTATCTTGCATTACCGTTCTCCTCTCTACGATTTAGGTGGCATGTAAATACATTTTAACACCATAGCATAAAACTGTTCTAATGTAAATCTTACCGAAATGCCAACTCAAATCCGAGATTGATGGCCTCGTAACTTATGGGACAATCCTTGGTGTTGTTGTCTTATTCACATTTTTGCCCCGTATCTTCCTCTCTGTATCCGAAGAAACCAAAAGCCGTTCCTTCACCGTTCTTCTCCTTTGGCGTGCGACTCCCAGCTTGCGGGAAGCCGGGGCTTGGGTACGATGGAGAGAAACGCATTTTTTCCCGAAGGCCTGCACGATGTTCATTCAGTTATACCACCCCGGTTTGACAGATCCCGTCACAACAGGGGAACTTTTTCCGAAAAAGTTCGAATCTTTTCGTCAATTGAGGGGATGGACATTATTGGATGGCACCGGGTAAGTTGACAGGGGAGGCGAGCCCTAAGGATCAGATGAACGCTGGATGGGCTGGTGTAAACATCGATCGGGGAGGCCATCACATCTGGTAACCGTTCACGGGTTCAAAGGTTCAGGGGTTCAAGGTTGCATTCCTGTCCCCGAATTCCATGTGAAAGGCGTATTGAAGAACCCCGCTGCATGCAACAGGGAATGCGCTCGCTGTGAATTTTCAAGGATAAAACCGGATGTGGTAAATATCCCGGTTCCTAACATGTTGGCAACGACGAGGATCATAGCCAGAGCCCGCACCGAGTTCTCTTTTCAAGCCGTTGCGAACCCGGCCCTCTGTTCCTATCCGTAGCCCTGGCGCTTTTTCAGATTGGAGTGATGGAGTGGCGGAGTGATGGAGTACTGGAAGGCACACTCCCAATGCGACAAATTTCAACACTCCAGCACTCCAAAAACCCAGCACTCCGGGTACAATGAACTCCGACACGCAACACTCTATTCGCGATATTCAGATATCTAATCGGTACGAACACCCGCTACTGCCCCCCGGGCCAAGCACGGGCCCACATAGATCAGGCCGAGAAACTTCTCCTTGGCCCTGCCTGCGGCCGCTGCGAGCCCGTCGAGGTCGGCCCTCACCAGGGCCTCGCTGTTAGAATATCCGGCCTTGTAAACCAGGCATACCGGTGTCTTCCCAGGATACCACTTTTTGAGGAAAGAGACCAGACCCTCTACGTCTTTCAGGCCCATGAAGATGCACAGGGTTTCGCCCTTCTGTGCAATGGCCTTCACCATGGCCGATGCCTCTTTCGGGCCTCTCAGGGTGGTAACGACGAGAGTGCCATTGCATGCGATGCCGTTTCCCATGCCCTCTTGTTCACTTCCTCATCTTCTATCACTAAATTTTGATCTCAATCTGACCAAAGGCCCAATACGCATTTTCGTGGGTGCCGGTTGCCTTGATGAAATCCCCCGGGAAAAACGCGGCACATCCCGCCATAAGGATGATGCGGCGGTGCACATTATACTTCCAGATTAGATCTATCTCGTTTCCCAGGTCCGATCCGGATGCCCCGGTGGGATCCCATCGCATCTTTTTCCCATTACCGTAGTACCATGCATCTTTCTTCTGTGCCAGGTTGAAGTGGTGGTAATCAAGTGACAGTTTCATGGCTTTGATCGGCTTCACGCTCACGCCGACCTGGAGATCTACCAAATTCATCCAAGAAAAGAGATTCATCCGGCCATAGTATGTGTCAATGGCGC
>CAZACO010000328.1:0-5359 GCA_964483185.1 uncultured Desulfobacteraceae bacterium | reverse complement strand
ACGAAATCGAAAAACTCGGATGGCAAACCGTTGTCGCTTTCCAGACACGTAACCCTATGCACCGTGCCCATGAAGGGTTGGTCAAAATGGCCATGGAAGCCGTGAAAGCCGATGGTGCGGTAATCCATATGCTGCTTGGCAAACTGAAAAAGGGCGACATCCCAGCTGACGTGCGCGACGCCGCCATCCGCAAGATGGTTGAGCTGTACTTCGAGCCCAACACCGTGCTGATTACCGGATACGGATTCGATATGCTGTATGCTGGCCCGCGCGAGGCCGTATTGCATGCCGTATTCCGCCAGAACATGGGCTGCACCCACCTGATCGTCGGGCGTGATCACGCCGGTGTCGGTGAATACTATGGCGGCTTCGACGCCCAAACCATCTTTGATGATATTACCAAGGACGACCTCCTCATAGACATCTTCCGCGGAGATCATACCGCATACTCCAAAAAACTGGGCAAGGTCATCATGATGGGCTCCGTCAGCGACCACACCAAAGATGACTGGGTATTCCTCTCAGGCACCAAGGTTCGCGCGATGTTGGCCGATGGCGAAGATCTGCCGCCCGAGTTTGCACGTCCCGAAGTAGCCAAAATTCTGATGGGGTATTATCAGTCCGAGGCTGCAAAATAAGGACTGCTGCGAACTCCCTTCAGGGATGTTTCAGGTTACATACATAAAAAAGCGCCCGCTCAAAAATGAGCGGACGCTTTTTTTTCAGAGGAAATCAGAAAAGAGCTACGGGGCCTGAAACTTCCGACGACGCCCATACGACTCTTATCAAAGAATATACACCGGTTCCCTCAGTATCCGATCAATGCTTTCAGCCGCCACAGACGCCAACCGGGGGTGGGTCTCCCTGAGGGCTGCCACCTGCCTGAGATGGTCCGCGGTCCTCATGATCAGCGACGCCATATCCCCCTCGTCAGCAGAAACGAAATAGAGGAGCTCCTTCCAGGGGATCCCTTTGGCCCACATAAAGAGGGCGGCTGCCGGCCAGAACAGGATCGGAGGGCTTTGGAATCCCCGTTTCTCCTTTAAGGCCCGGATCTCTTCAATGTGGTGAAGAAGACTGTTAAATACCTTCTCGATCCTGCTCAGGTCTAAGACGCCCTTTATCCTCAACTCCATTTCCTGGCCCCGGTCCCATACAAAGGGCGCCAGCCCGCCGGCCAGCGTGTCCGGTGAAATTTCATTGAATGCCCCTTTCCGGATGGCCTCGGCAATCAGGAGCGGCTGGTCCAGCCTCAAGTTGGAGGCCCATTGACCGTCAGGGGACAACCGCTCGGTCTCATCCACAAAACCGGTCTCTTTCAGGAATCGAACCTGTCGTTTGAAACTGAGCCACAATCCACCTTGTGATGTCTCCATTCGACCGGCGGATGCGCGCAATTCATCTAACAGCCGGGTAACGGCCCTATTCCTTGTGCCGTGGCAGAGCTTAACATGCTCGCATTGTTCACACGGAAGGGAAGCCAGTCCTTCCCGCGCCCTCCTTGACGTCTCGGCCCCTGAATCGACCCCCGAGACATTGACATGAAGGACCTTTAGCGCATCCTTGGAAAGCGTATTCAGCAGGAGATCCAACCTTTCCCTGGAATACCCTTCCGGCAGATCGACCACATGATCGTAGACGGCTTCGATCTGGCTCAGATCGACCCGCCGCAGCTTGAGCGGTCGTTTCCCCTTACGATCCTGTTGCCGGATATTATGAGAAGCGCAGATAAATCTCCCCCGGTCAGAATAGGTCTTGAATACCACATAGACATTCCCATTTCTGTGGAGAAAGAGCCTCCCCGGTATCAACAGGTCCCTGTGCGCCTCGGCCAACCGGTCATGACTCTTTGATTTAGTGGACTTTCTGATGGACTTCTGCAGTTCGGATCGCATCCGGATATTTTCTGAGATCCCTAACGGGTCGCCATTGTCGCATTTAGCCCTCGGGAGGGCATTTTTCAATTCCGACAGCATCTGATCCCACTGTTTCATTTTGGAAAGGCCGGATCCCGCCTCCTGGTATGCGGCAAAGGAACGCTCCAGGAGGTCCTTTACTTCAAGGGGGGTATGGGAGAGAAGGAGGTTCAGGGTCATGGAAAAATTAATCCGTATCTGGCTCTGGATAGGGTCGGGCAGAGAATCCCGCAATTCATGTATGAGTTGGGGGTTCTGGTACCGGCCCGGGACGATCAGGGCAAATCCGATGTTGTCCTTTCCTCTCCGTCCCGCCCGCCCGATCATCTGATGCAGGTCTGTTGCGGTCAGGTCGGCAAATTCATGACCGTTGTACCGGTCGCTCTGGAGCAGAACAACGGTCCTGGCAGGAAAATTGACGCCGGCCGCAACCGTGGATGTGGAAAAGATGGCCTCCAGCAGACCCTTGTTCATCATCCGTTCGATGAGCACCTTCCAGTAAGGGAGCTGACCGCCGTGGTGCGATCCGACCATGGACATCAGGAGAGGACGTATCTGACGGTGTCCTTCCAGGTGGGGGAAGTCTTTCAGGAATGCACGCAGGGTCCCTTTCAGACGTCGCTTCACGTCATCCGGTTTGTCCACATCCTGGCAGGTCAAGAGGGCGTGGTCACAATCGGCCCTCGATTTAAGAAAAAAGATGGCCGGCAGAAGATCCAGTTCCCTCAGGCAGTGGATGATCTTCCCGAAATCGATCTTCTCGTGCCGCCCCCGCCCGGATTTCCCACTTGACCCTAGGAACCCCTTGACCCTGGGGCTCAATCCCTTCCGGGTCCCCAGAGGGACGATCAGCCCGTCAGGGAGGAGAAAAAGGGTTTTCAGAGGAACCGGCCGTTCGTCTGATCTCACCACCCTGTTGGGAGAGCCGCGAATTGACCGTAACCACTCACAAACCTCCTCCGGGTTGGATATGGTGGCAGACAAAAGGAGGAGCCTAACCCTCGGCGGGAGATAGATGAGGACCTCCTCCCATACAACGCCCCGGTCAGGATCGCTCAGGTAGTGGGCCTCATCCAGAATTACCAGGTCCGAGTTGATGCTGAGCCCCTTGTGCATGGCGTCGTAGAGCTGGTTTCTGAGGATCTCTGTGGTGCCGACGATGATGGGGGCGTCCGCATTTTCCTTCCGGTCGCCGGTCAGGATGCCGCAGTAAGCTTGCCCGAATTCATGACAGAACTGCTGGTAAATGGAATTGGAAAGGGCCTTGAGGGGTGAGGCATACCAGACCCTGCGGTCTTCTGAGAGGTATGTGCTGATGACCCGGGAGGCGATCCAGGTCTTTCCCGAACCCGTCGGAGCGCTTACCAGCACATCGTAATCCCTGATCAGGTCCACGGCCTCCAGTTGAAAAGGATCGGGCGTGAACGGTTCGTCCTTCGGAATCCCGATCTTCTGGAATGAAGCCTTCAGACCAGGGTCTATCTTGGGCCTTGCGTAATCGGCCTCCCCCCTGTTGCGACGTCTCTTTCCTGAGCGGGGGTGTTTGGGTCTGTGGTAATCTTTTTTCAGCGCCACTATCCGTCTTTATCGGTCAGATGCGAGTTGTGAATTGGAGGTATGGGGCATCCAGCATCCAGTATCAAATATCCAGTATCCAGTACCTTATGCCACCAGCTCGGCGGAAACCATGTCCATATCTTTAAGGTTCCCTTGCATGGCCTGGCCCATGTCGAGGGATTTCAGGGCATCCGCCACTCCATCAACGCCTGGTTCGCAGCCCTGGCTGATCTTCATACTGTTGATATAGACCTTCTCCACCGCTTCCCTTGCGAAAATCCTTGCTGCGGCCCTCATGAACGACGGGGTGCGGGTCTGGCCCCCTTCATATTCCGCCGCCTTGTGGCAGAGGGCGCTCCCTGTCTCGGTCCAGGTCATCATATCGGCCAACAGGAACATCACATACTGGGATTTCGTGAGTTTCTGTTTCCTGGCGCCTAAGATCACCGCATTCATCGTGTGCACGGCCCTGGCCAGGATGGGGCCGCCGGTCTCTTCCGGCAGTCTGCTCAGGCGCTCAGCCATCTCCCCATAAAAACCGCCTTTGGAGCGGACCGTGGTCCTGAGACGGAACATGGAGATGATGTTCCGCTGGATCTCGCTCGTGCCTTCATAGATCGGCAGAATCTTGACGTCCCGCTTGATCTTTTCCACCTCATACTCCCGGATGTAGCCGTAACCCCCAAAGGCCTGAATCCCGTCGTTGGCCATGGCATCACCGGCCTCGGTGGCGAAATATTTCGCAATCGACCCCTCCACCTGAAGGTCTTCTTCGTCCGTGTCCAGCCTGCGGGCCACCTCCTCGATGTATGCGCGGGCAGCCTCTAATTGCACGGCATGGGGAACCAGAAGCCTGTGGGTGTAGCCCTGCTTCATGGCAAGGGTCGTGCCGAACTGTATCCTCTCCTTGGCATATCTGACGGCCCTCTCCAAGGAGGCCATGCCGCCGCCCAAACCGAATGTGGCAACCATCAGCCGGGTATACCCGAATACCTTGTTGGCCTGTTTCAGGCCCTGGCCCTCCACGCCGCCTACCAGGTCCTCCGCGGGCACATACAGGTCTTCCAAGGTCAGGGCACAGGTGTCAGAGGCGCGGATGCCATGTTTGTCTTCATGTTTTCCGGGTATCAGGCCTTCGGCGCCGGCCTCTACAATAAAGAAGGAAGGCCCGTCCGGTGTATCTGCAAGGATCGTATACAGCTGGGCCACGCCCCCGTTCGTGATAAACTGCTTCTGGCCATTCAGTCTGTACCCCCTGACCTGACCGGTGTCGTCCAAGACACGTTCAGCCTTGGTTTTGAGGGCCTGGACATTCGATCCGGCCTCGGGCTCGGTGACACCGTAGGCCACAATCAGGCCTTCCTCTGCAATCTTTGTAATATATTTCCCCTTCTGCTCAGGGGTTGCACCCACCCGGATCGGATCCATGCCCAGGCATATGGCCAGAAACGAGGTAGCGACGGCCAGGTCCATCTTTGCCATCCTTTCTGATACCAGGGCAATTTCCGCAGCGCCGGCCCCCAGGCCCCCGTACGCTTCCGGGATAAAGATCAAATGAAGGGCAATTTCAGGCCCCAACATAAAGCGGATCAGCTCAGACGGGAATTCACCCGCTCGATCCATCTCCAGCTTTGTTTCTAATGGAAGTTTCTCTCTTTCCAGTTTGTCAATGGTATCGAAGATCATGGATAAAATGTCTGTATCCATTTTAGTCTGTTGTGTCATGAAGACCCCTCCATATGATGTATTTCATTCCCTTTACGCAACCCCTCTTTATCTTGATCAGAGCAGTTTGTGAACAACCTTCATGATAATGTTGGGAATCTATTATTGAACTTCGAGACGCGCACGTCAAGATCAAAAGGGAGTGCCGGGTCTGAACGATA
>CAZACO010000327.1:0-5359 GCA_964483185.1 uncultured Desulfobacteraceae bacterium | reverse complement strand
AAAGAAAGCAGATTGCCCAGAAATTCCGCTCGGAAGGGGAAGGCGAGGCCCGTATCATCGAGGGTAGCCAGGAAAAGGAGCTGAAAAGAATCACCTCCGAGGCATATAAGGTTGCTCAGGAGAAAATGGGTAAGGCGGATGCCGAATCCACCATGATCTATGCCCAGGCGTACGATAAGGACCCAGAATTCTACTCCTTTGTGAAATCGTTAGACGTGTATGAAAAGACCATGGATAAAGAAAGCTCGCTTCTCCTGTCAACCGACTCGGACTTCTTGAAATTCTTCAAGAGTTATAGGCAGGGCAGCGCGGTCAAGTGAGTTCGGGGTTTTTTGAGTGTGTTGGGCTGATTGAGTGCGCAGATTGGGTTCGTGTAACGTAAACAGACAGGGCACTGAGGGCCTGGATTGTTAACTTTAGGCACTTTAGCTTACTTCAGACACTTTTATGGCTTTCTAAAATTTTCAGGAGACAGCAAATGGTAAGGACCGAGATATCACTCTTCCTCAACAATGCCCCCGGCGAACTTGGAAAGTTGACCGCCATGTTAGCGGAGGCCCGGATCAACATCGATGCATTGACCATCCAGGACGCCTCTGAGTATGTGCAGGCCCTCTTCAAGGCAAGGGGGAAATCCCTCAAGCGGGTGGCCCCTGCAGCGAGCTACGGCTCCATGAAAAAGGACTCCGCAGACCATGCACTCATCCGGCTGCTGGCTGACAATACGGACAAGGCTGTTGATTTACTGTCCAAGGGCGAATATGTATTCGACCTGATGCCGGTCATCGCGTTGGAGATAGATAACCGGCCCGGCAGTCTGGCTGAAATGGCCAAGAAGTTCGGTGAGGAAGGGATAAACATCAATTACGTTTATGGATCCGCCCTGGCCGAAGATAACAGGGCCCTCTTCGTATTCTGCCCCGAGGATATCGACCTGGCGGCCAAGATCTTCAAGGATTAGACCCCTTCACACGCCTCAGGTCAACAATTTTGAGCTGGATCGTCTCAGTTCCCTGCCATCTGTTTATTTCGGGGGTGAAGAGCATATCAACGCTCTCCCCGTGAAGGGGATGGTAACGGCCCAGGCCGAAACCGATAGCCTCCAGAGTGGTCTCTCCCTGCCGTACCCGAAGTTTGAGATGGCGGTCCCCCACCACGCGTGATCCCAAGACATGGAGGGAACGGGCTAAGAAGACCGGCTCCGGGTTCTGCTCGCCGAATGGGGAGAGGGCGGCTATATCGTCAATCATCTGGCGGCCGACACCTTTAAGAAGAAGATCGGAATCCACATGGATCGAAGGTACCATGTCCTGGTCCGTCAGTTCTTTTTCGGCAAGCCCCTCTAATTCTCTTTTCAGGACCTCAAGGTTGCCTTCATCCAACCTGAACCCGGCTGCATGGGCATGCCCGCCGAATTTTTGAAAAAGGGGGGCCAGGCAGTTTAGTGCCTGATAGAGATTGAACCCGTCGATGCTCCTCCCGGACCCGGCCGCAACCCCGTCCCTGACACCCACAACCAGCGAGGGGCGATGATATCTTTCCACCAGCCTCGACGCAACGATGCCTAAAACCCCCTGATGCCAGTTTTCTCCCCACAGGAGAAGGCTTCTTCGATCGGCGATGAGATTATCGCGTCGGATCATGTCTTCGATTCGATCGAGGATGTTCTGTTCCAGGGTCTGCCGCCTGCTGTTTGCGACATTCACCCTCAAGGCAAGGGCCCTGGCCGCTTCTTTTTCGGCAACGGTCAGAATTCGAAGTCCGGTATCGGAATCCCCCATTCTCCCGGGGGCATTCAGGCGGGGGGCAAGCCTGAATGCCAGATCGTCAGAGGTTATGGCTGAACGCTTCACACTTGCTGCGTCCATCATGGCCCTTATCCCGGGCCATTTGGAATCGGCCATGCGCCTCAGGCCGATTCTGACCAGCATCCTGTTCTGACCGACCAGTGGAACCCGGTCCGCGATCGTTCCCAGGGCGACCAGATCCAGGTATTCCCTGAGATCAGGCTCGGACCGCCCATTAAACCAACCCTTTTCCCTCAAGGCAGCCCGTACAGCGACAGCAAGGAAGAAGGCCAGGCCGACGCCTGCAAAATCTTTGAACGGGAACGGGCAGTCGGGCTGGTGCGGGTTGATGATGGGGCAATCGGGCCGGGATGTCTTGGGCACCTGGTGGTGATCCGTAACCACCACATTGAGACGCAGTTCTCTTGCCAGCGCGATCTCTTTTCCGCCTGAGATGCCGCAGTCGACAGTGATGATCAGTCTCGTCCCGGTCTTGCTGATCTGCCTGACGGCCTCCCTGTTAAGTCCGTAACCCTCCTCAAATCGGTTGGGCACGTACGGAGCCACGGGGATGCCGAGATTTGAAAAAAAATTCAGCAGAAGAGCCGTGGCCGTAAGCCCGTCCGCATCGTAATCTCCATATATGGTAATTTTTTCCCGGTTCTCTACTGCCGCCAGGATGGTTTCGACGCCCTTATCCATCCCTTTCATGAGCATCGGATCAGCCATTTGCGACAGGCGGGGGGAGAGGAATGATTCGGCCGCCGCCTTCTCTGTGATACCCCGGTTGATGAGGAGTTGTGCCTGCAAGGGCGTCAAGCCGGTTTCATCGGCCAATTGCGAAGCGGCAGGGGAACGGGGGGCTAATTTCCAGATTTTATGAGTAGGCACAATGGCGGGCTCGCTGAGGCCTTCATAGGGTCCATCATCCACGAAGGATCTTTTCTATCTCTTTTACATCTTCGGGGACATCGACTTCGACGGAGTCTTGCATTGTCTCCAACACCTTGATTTTATAACCATATTCCAAGGCCCTCAACTGCTCCAACTTTTCCAGGGATTCGAGCGCCCCTTCGTGCAAGGAGGTGAATTGCATCAAAAAATCCATACGGAAGCAGTAGAAGCCAAGATGCTTGAAATGGACCCCACCATCGGGTCCTCCATCGCGGCAAAAGGGGATAGGATAGCGGGAAAAATAGATGGCAAACCCCATTCTGTCTGTAACGACCTTCACATGATTCGGATTTTGAATGTCTTCTATCCCCTCCATCCTGTATTTCAATGTACTCATCGGTAGGGTCCTGTCCTCTATCAGGGGCTTGGCCAGATCCGTAACAACCGATGGGTGAAAGGAGGGTTGATCCCCCTGGATATTCACAACAAGATCCTCGTCTTCAAGTCCAACCTTCAGGGCTGCTTCAGCGATCCGGTCCGTACCGGAACGGTGTGTCGTTGCGGTGATCAGGGCCTTCCCCCCGAACTGATGAACGCAGTCTGCGATCCGCTCATCATCCGTTGCCACATAGACGGCCGAAAGTTCAGGACAGGAAAGGGCGCGTTCATAGGTATGCTGAATCATCGGCCTGCCGGAGATCAACGCCAAGGGCTTCCCGGGGAAACGGGATGACTGGTATCTAGCCGGTATAAAGGCCGTTATTTTCATGTACACCTTAACCCGGACAAACCGGAACCAAAAAGGTCTCTCGCAAAGGCGCAAAGCTCGCAAAGAAAAACAATGCAAAAAAATTTCTTGCGCTTTTTTGCCTGTCTAGCTAAATCGCAGTTCCCCCATTTAAACGGGGCAGCTTTATCAAATTTGTTCTTAATCATCCACCCAATAGCTTGCACAGGCAGAATCAGACTCCCATGCCGTGACCTTGCTTATCTTGACGGCCTCGGTGTTCAGTTTTCGTGAGAGGGATTCAAAGATATAACGGGCTATATTTTCTGAGGATGGCTCCATGCCCTTGAACGCTACCAATTCATTCAAAAATTTGTGGTCCAGCTCATCAAGTATCTTTTGGGTCTCCCTTTTTAGCAGTCTGAAATCGATCAGGAGGCCATCGTTCCCCAGTCTGCCGCCAACAACACAGACCTCGATCTTCCAGTTATGCCCATGCAAGTTCTCACACCCGCCTTCAATCCCTCTCAACTGGTGGGCGGCGGCAAACTGAGAGCTTATTTTGAGTTCATACATCTGTTTTGCTCCTTACTCGGCCTCATTTTCCTTTTTTTCTTGATCCGTTTTCTCCGCTTCCTCTGCTGGGCCTTCTTCTTGATTTTCTAACGCGGCCGCTTCTTCCTCGGTCTTCCCACACTCGGTACATTTTCCGTCGATTATGATCCCGGTACAGGTCCCATCAGGACACAACACCCTGTCTTCGAAATCAATCCCGTCATCATCATCAAAAACGTCTTCATCCCTGGAGACACCTTCTAACTCTTCCTTTAAAGGCGCCCCGCAGTTCATGCAATAGTTTGCCTCGTCAAAGACCTCTTCCCCGCACTTAGGGCAGGGAGACCCCGGGATCTCCTTCTCACAATGTGGACATTTCATCTTTACT
Source organism: uncultured Desulfobacteraceae bacterium (assembly GCA_964483185.1). Taxonomy (GTDB): domain Bacteria; phylum Desulfobacterota; class DSM-4660; order Desulfatiglandales; family Desulfatiglandaceae; genus CAZACO01. Next base: position 1,008 of record CAZACO010000327.1, on the reverse strand, counting down.
GTTCTCCTTTCTTCCGGTTGGAGCCTGACTCCTTATGTGAAGCGCACCGTTCCTAATGGGGGGATTTTCAGGGACCCTGGCCAGGTGCAAGCAATTGAATTTATAGGTGGTGCGAGAGAGGGGGCTCGAACCCCTACGGGAAATCCCACTGGATCCTAAGTCCAGCGCGTCTACCAGTTCCGCCACTCTCGCAACATCAAATTTTGCCAGGCCTCTCGCTGTTATCATGAAGCAATTATGCTTTAATGTCAACCTTGCTGTACGTGCATGCATTCCTTTTCCTTATGAGAAACCGGATAGATACCCTACTGGCCTCAGAAAAAATGTTCTGAACCGGCTTTTCTTGAAAACTGATGACCTGCCCCATATTGTTCTTGACAAGGCGTCCCGGTTAAATGTTATATGTTCCCGACATTAAAATATCTTGAAAACCGGAGTCGTCAAAGGCTGACAGCAGTCGTTACATGTGGACCCCGGGCTTCTGTTATTTGTCAGGCGTGTTGGATCGTAGCAACTTTAACTATGAAGGCTATCATTAAATTAAGGAGGTATTCAACGTGAGCGAAATTGTTGCTCCCATGGGAGGAAAGGTCATTGATGTAAAGGTAAAGGTGGGTGATGCCGTAAATGAAGGGGATGAGGTCGTTATCCTCGAGGCCATGAAGATGGAACTGCCGATCACTGCCGAAGCATCCGGAACGGTCAAAGAGGTCAAATGCGGCAAGGGCGACACGGTTGAAGCGGAAGGTGTCCTGATCGTATTGGAGTGATAACGCTGTAAGGAATGTCTATGTGAGCATTCCCTTGCCAATGGTTTTTGCGCCGGAGGGGCGGTTTTGTTCTCCGGCGCTTCAGCTTTACCATCCAGGAACGCCTCTATCTCTCAATTAGCGGCCTTTTTCGCCTCCATTCTCTGGACTGACTTGGAGATAATCCTCCCGGAAGCAGATATTCCTAAGAAGAGCACCATCAATACCATAAAGACGCCTATATACCGGAGGACGAGGG
>CAZACO010000326.1:0-5362 GCA_964483185.1 uncultured Desulfobacteraceae bacterium | reverse complement strand
AGTTCTTTGTAATAACGCTGTTCAGATTCCCAAAGATCTCTTGAGTGTTGCGCATTTAACCAGAACTCAGGAGAATTACCAAAGAGACGGGACAATCTTAACGCCATTACAGGTGTTATAGCCTTATAATATTATGGGTTGATTTTAGGTATAATTATGGCATATGATATATACCATTATGCAATTCGAATTTGATGAACAAAAAAGTCAAATCAACAAGAAAAAACACGGGATCGATTTTATTGAAGCACAAGCTTTATGGAATGATCCAGATCGAATTGAAATTCCAGTACAAACCATTGATGAAGCGAGGTTCCTGTTGATCGGAAAAATATCTGATCACTATTGGTCCACGATCATAACTTACCGTGAAGAAAAGATCAGAATTATTTCTGTGCGCCGATCCCGAAAAGAGGAGATTGAAATTTATGAAAGCTAAAGATTTAGATAAAAAGTTTGATTCAGGGGAGGATATTACTGAATTTCTCGACATTTCAAACGCCAAGAGACCCGGCCAGGATCAAAAAAGAGTCAATGTAGACTTTCCAGTATGGATGATTCATAGTCTGGATAAGGAAGCTAAACGACTGGGTGTGCCTCGACAGTCCATAATAAAAATATGGATTGCGGAAAGACTTAAAGAGGTTTCCAAATAACCCCGATTCGAACAACAGCATGAACAAGGACTTGCGTTTCGCTGCGTCGCTATCGCTCTGCAATTCCGCGCCAGCCTGTTATGTTGAGCGGCACATGAATAGAAAAATTATAAAAGCAACGCCTTTCGGGTCTGTGGGGATCATCTGGACCGTCTTGAATGGCAATCTCAGGATCGTCCGAGTCCTGCTCTCAAAGCCAGGGTTGTCCGCTTTGGACCGCGTTTGGAATATCTTGTTTCCGGACAAGGGCGAAAAAAATGCATCACCTGCATGACCATAGAGGCGAGCGGATGACCCAGGTCATCCCGTGGATTTTTCCACAAATCGACATCTGCATTTTTAGCGGTCCAATTCGCGGCGGATGGCCTGGGCGATAACCTCCATGCTGTAAGGCTTTTTGATATAGGCCCCCGCACCCAGGCGTTGGGCCTCCTTGACCCGGTCTGATTCAGTGAAACCGCTGGCGATGATGGCCTTTTGCCCGGGGTGCGCGGCAACGATCCGGCGATAGGTTTCACAGCCGTCAATCCCCGGGTCCATGATCATATCCAGGACGAGGATATCAACCTTGTCTCCTTCGAGTCGTTCGATCGCGGCCTCGCCGCTGGCAACTGTTTGTACGGTGTACCCCAGTTTGCGGAGCATGAGGGCAGCGATTTGTCTTTGCTCGGGGACGTCGTCCACCACCAGGACCCTCTCCGTACCCCGGCAATCCTCCAGAGAGAAACTTCTTTCCGTTTCCTCCGGCGCATCCCTCGTGACCGGGAAATAGAGGTCAAATGTGGATCCCCGACCTTGCTCCGTTTGAATATCGATAAAGCCTCCGTGGTCCTTGACAGTTGACCAGATGAGCGTCATACCCAGGCCTGTTCCGCTTCGTCCCAGCTTCTTCTTCGTGTAAAAGGGCTCGAATATTTTTGTCAGGTCCTCCCGGTTGATCCCGATTCCTGTGTCGACGACGCTCAGCACGACATATTCCCCTTCTTCGATCCGTTCGTAGGCGTCGTGCGGTTGATCGAGATAGCGATTTTGTGTGGTAATTCGGACGCTTCCATCCACCAGATTGGCCTCGCAGGCGTTATGGATAAGATTCATGAGGACCTTCGAGATGTGAAACGCCGAGCCTCTGATGTTCAATACCGTTTCCTCGAGATTGGCCTCCAGACGGACCTGGCGGTGATTCGACAGCAATTGGCGGTATTCTGGGGAAGCAAGGTAATCGGCCACGATCTGGTTCAGATTGACGATCTCCTTTTCGGCCAGGCCCTGACGGGCCAGACTCAGCAGGTCCTGAACAATGGCTGCCGCCTTCCGTCCCGCTTGCTGGATGATGGAGAGGGGTTTCTGCCAGTGGTTGTCTTTGGGAAGGTCCATGAGAAGCACATCCGGATAGGTGACCAGACCGCTGAGGATATTGTTCAGGTCATGGGCAACGCCGGCCGTGAGTCTGCCGATGGTCTCCAGCTTTTCCGCCTGCTTCAGTTGCCCTTCCAGGCGCCGTCTTTCCTGCTCCGCCCGCTCATGTTCGGCCATCTCCAGGGATAATTGGCGGTTCATTTCTTCCAGGGCGGCAGTCCGTTCAGAAACGCGCGCCTCCAATTGATCATTTGCCTGCTCGATTTTGCGCTGCTCCTGGGCGAGAAGGTGCATGAGGAAAAAATTGCGACGGCCCATGAACTCGATGGTGTAACAGATCAGCATGCCGGCAATATTGGCGCTGATGAGAAAGAAATTGTTGCTGATCAACTCGATTGGTGGCGTCTGGGTCAGAACGGCGGCGATATTGTAAAGCATCACGATGATCCATCCGCTCAGGGAGGCCCAGAGAAACCGAAGATAGATAAAGGAATACCCGAACATCAGGATCAGGATCAGCCCTGCGTAATAATAGTAATTGATCGGTTCCGGGGCGATGATGGTCATGAGTACGATTCCCAGGCCGCCGATGGCGATGGTAAACGACATCATCGGTTGCAGGTAGCCATGAAGACGGGGGACGAAGGTGGCGCCGACGACGGCCAGGATACAGGGGCAGATGAAGGCATAGCGGATCAGCCAGGCGATATGCCGATGCTGGGGCAGGACGAGGGCGTCGAGAATGCCGAAGATGGCATACATCAGGGCACCCAACATAAATGAAATCCTGATCTGCATAAGGGTCTGAACTAGATAGTGGTCCCGGTAGGGGGCCTCCAACTCGGCCATCGGGCCGGAAAACCGAAGGGTCAGCCGGTGCAGATGCATGGCCCTCATACTGCTTTGGGGTTTCAGATCGGGATCTGCGGATGTTATCACGGGTTGCACTGTCAATGATGTTTCAGCCTAATTGAATGGATTTGTTGTGCTCAGACGTTGCATCTTTTTAGGAAGAGAATAGTGAAAGGAGACCGGGCGGTCAAGGAGATTTAATTGTGGGATGTAGCGGCTGCACCTCGCCCAAATAAAGTGGATAAGTCCGAAAGGGGCTTGGAGGGAGATCCATGAAATAGCGACTTGTGATTTTGCCGATTGTCGCCGAGCTGTTCGGCATTGGTTCTCATGGTGTTTTTTTCGGCATCGTTGCCTTCAGCGAAACCGTAGGCCGGGCGCCATCGGCCCGGTGCTGGCCGGCTTTATCTTCGATGTTATACGCAGTTACGATCTGATTTTCCTCATTCCAGTTGGATTGGCTTGTGTCAGCTTGCTTCTCGCCTTGCTACTGAATCCGGCGATCTCAAAGTTATAAGAGAGGCATAAGAGAATGTGGCATGCGCGGGACTTTCATGTCTGACCAAAACTCGCAGGGAATCCCAACAAGGGAGAACTTGACAAAGGCTTGAGTCTCACGCTCAAAAGAATTCTTTTGATAAACAAAGGCCCATTTCCGAAAACAAGTCAATTTTTACTTGACACGGAAGATGTCTCCAGATAGGATTCCATCAAACGATGGAAACATCTATTGGAAAAAGGCGATGGCAACACCCTTAGAGAAGGCCCGTAAAGACCCGGATTCCATGAAGGCCAGGATACTGAAAGTGGCCCGCCGTATGTTCGGCGAATACGGGTATCACGGCACGACCACTCGGATGATCGCCCGGGAAGTGGGGATTGATATCTCGACTCTCTACTATCACTGGGGCGAGAAAGGAGATCTGTACGAGTCGGTGATACTGGATATTAATAATGACCTTCGAAACGAACTTGCCGAGGTGGAAAAGGTCATTCACGGCCTCCCATTGGCCCAACGAATGGAGATCGCCATCGACAGGGTAACCGACTATCTCTTTGAATGCCCGGAGATCTCCAACCTGATCCTGTTTCAGTATTTCAGGAAGACCCGCAAGGAACCCAACCTCGATTTTCATGTCCCTGATTTTATATCTGATATAGCCCGTTCCATGAATCTCTGTAAGAGCCGGGACCGTGTCCCCAAAGGGGCCTCCATGAAGGTCCTGGCCATGATGAATTCGATTCACAATTTCATCTCGGGTGAGAACTTCTTCCGGGAAATGCTCAAATTGAAAAGGGAGGAATATATCGATCATGTTAAAAAGACCCTTGAGTTTATGCTGATCCCCGCTTTTACGAAGTGATACGTTCCATCATGATGGAATCAACCGTAATTGCTCAATATCCCGTTTTAAATAAAAGACTTACGCCTAATTCCTTGAGAGAGGTTACCTCTCCCCTCCGGCCTGTAAGCCCTACGGGCTGGAAGCGGAGCCGGAGGCCGTAAGGGTTTTATCCGCTGAATATTGAGCTGGTGAAATAAACCCAACTCACATAAGGAGGTGACAGGATGGCCCTCAACTTAGATGCCATCGGCAAAAAGATCGGCCCTGTAAGCAAGGACTACAACTGGAAGGATCTTGTGCTCTATGCCCTTGGCGTAGGCGCCGGTTTTGATGAATTAGAGTATTGCTACGAACATCAACTCAAGGTGATCCCCAGTTTTTCCATTGCCAGCGTGTTCGAGTTCTTAGCCGAAGTGGGTATGAGTTCCAATGCCGACCTTTCAGGGATTCTCCACGGCGAACAGGACATCATCTTTCACAATCCGATCCCCACCGAAGGAACCCTTACCACCGAAGGCGTGATCACCCACATGTACGACAAGGGACCCGGCAAAGGCGCACTGGTGGTGGCAGAAGCCGAGACCTATCATTCCAACGGGAGCAAGCTCTTTACCAACATATTCACCATCTTCTGCAGAAAAGACGGCGGATTCGGCGGAGAACCTGGCCCCAGCGCCACGTTTGAAATTCCGGATCGCGGCCCTGATTTTGAAGAACTGGCCAGCTCAACGCTGGACCAGCCGCTCCTATACAGGCTCTCCGGCGATATCTTCCAGCTCCATGCCGACCCGGAATTCGCTAAGGCCAGCGGGTTTGAAAAGCCTATCATGCACGGGCTCTGCACCCACGGATTTGCGTGCCGGGCCGTGATCAAGCACCTGTTTCCCGGAGAACCGGAGCGCATGACCCGCTTTCATGTCAGATTTTCCAAGACCCTGTATCCGGGTGTTCCGATCAAGACCCAGATATGGAAAATGGCGGAAGGGAAGGCCCTTTTTCGCACCTTGAACGCTGAAACCGGAGATGTGGTGATCGACCAGGGTATTGTGGAATGGATGAGCCCCGAAGAGATGGAGATGCGAAAGGGTCGGGGCGGCATCCGTTTTGACGATCAGGTCGCGGTTGTCACCGGGGCCGGTGCGGGTTTGGGCC
>CAZACO010000325.1:0-5377 GCA_964483185.1 uncultured Desulfobacteraceae bacterium | reverse complement strand
CCTCGTCACGCGGGATCCCGATGTAATGCATGGTGGCAGGATTGACGTAAAGGTAGCGTCCTTCGAGGTCCTTGATACAGATGATATCCTGTGCTGACTCTAAGAACTGGCGAAGTTTCTGCTCCGCCTCCCTCTGCAGAACCTGTTTTTCTGTCTCAATCTGAACCAGATCCCACAACAGGCGGGCCCCCCGGTGGTCAATGGAACTTACATGCAACGGCTTGGTTCGGATGATCTCCTCCCGCACATCATTCGACCCGGTCAGTTCGATAAGTAAATTTAGACCGGGGATATCGTAAAGCCCTGTAAAATCGTCGGTCGTAAATATTCCCATATCCTTGGCACGGGAGATGCCCGGGGCATTCGGGGCCGAATCGGCAACCCCGACAATTTCCATATTCAACCGGTTGAGCCGTTCCTGACTGAAAAGGACTAAGAGATCGTCACAGGCCTTACCGCCTCCAATGATGGCGGCCTTGAGCGGCACACGGGATTGGGCCCCTCTTCGGATCAATGAAGGAACGCTGTTATCCAGGGATACATCTCTTTTCCGGTTCACCTGTTTTTCATCCATGGCGTCTCCAGGAATTCGTCTAACACCCGATCGGGTATTAGAATCCGGCATCAGAAAAACCGCCTTCGTTCACCCTATTTTTTTGCAGAAAGGAACATCTGTCCCCCGTGAGGCGACGTTAGCATATACGTCTATCATGTTGATATAAAAAAAACCATTGATTCTTAACAACAGGGGAAAGAAATAAAGCGGCCTGAATGTCGAAATCTTTTACAAACCGTAAAACCGGGTGTCACAAACATCATCGGTTTTGATAACGGATCTCTGTCCAAGCCCCTTTAGGGTCGAATGTATTAGCCGCCCTTCATCCCGTGATCCAGGTCGCAGACGGCCTCGCATACTCCTGATAGATTTCCTTCTTCTCTTCTCGATGGTCCACGATGTACAGCAGATTTGCCTTTGCTTTAAGTTCCTCTTTTAATTGCTCCAGACGTTCCCGGTCACAATCACGTGCCCTTATATAAACATGCCTGTGGGTTGCGTGCTCGCCGGCGGAACTCAGAATACTGACCACACGGCAGTCATGCTTCCTGATTATATCAGCAACCTCTTTGATGGAACCTGGCCGATCTTCTAATAGAAAACCAAACTGAAGGCCCTTTTCCCGAACACCTGTCAGGGAAACCAGCACACGAAAAATATCGGCCTGCGTTATAATTCCGACCAGTTTTCCTTCCCTGTTCACAACCGGAGCGCCTGACAACTTATTATCCAGAAGCACTTCAGCGGCTTCCTCAACAGTATAGTCGACAGGAATGGTGATCGGGTCTTTGGTCATGATCTCCTTGATTTTGATCTTGGTGATCAGATATAGAAGCTCGTGAATGTCCAAAGTCGTTGCATTTGAGGCAGAGGCCTTCTTCAGGTCTCTATCCGTAACCACGCCTACCAGCTTCCCGTTTTTCATAACCGGCAGGCCTCTAATATGATTTTCCTTTATTAGCTTGGATGCATGTGCCATAGAGTCGTTTACATCGACCGTGATCACGTTTTTGCTCATCCAGTTTCTGACTAACATGGTTATTCCTCCTTATTTTTTTTATTTAGCATAAAGTATGCCATCGAGAAACCTCAAACAATGACTTCCCGTACTTATTGAGATCTTGCTATCATTTTCCTTTCAAGCCACGGTTTTCAGGCTTCAAGTCTGTTCTCAATTCGTATTGCGCTTCACCAGGCACCTTGGAAATATCAAAACCCAATTTCCGGGCTAGGGCAAGCATATGGGTATTTTCTGCAAGGACAAGCCCCCAGATGGATGCTACGCCTCTCTCTTTTGCAATTCCAATCAGGTGTTCCATCAAGGCCACGCCGATCCCTTTCCCTTGCCATGGATCGCCGACAACAACTGCAAACTCCGGTTCTATGCCTCCCGCTTTACTCATGAGCCGGGCCACCCCTAATATTTTTTCTTCCGGTTGCGATTGTTCCATGGCCACCAAGGCCATGTCGCGATCGTAATCAAGCTGGGTGAAACGGGGCAGCATCTTGTGGGGGAATGATTTCAAGGGGCTAAAAAATCTGTAATAGATGCTCTCTTCAGATAAACCATGGAAGAACTCCAAGAGCAGGGATGCATCTTCCGGCTTAATGGGCCGGATAAAAAGATCCAGTCCGTTTTTGGTGTGCGTGGTCATCTCATAGTGGTCCGGGTAAGGGCTGATGACCAAGTGAAGCGGAGAGGCGATTTTCGAAGGCGTTATGATCACACGGGCATCCACGGCGCAGGGCCTATCTCCCATCAAGATCAAGAGGTTGATGTCCAGTTCGGCAATTTCAGGAAAATCTATGACAAGCTGTGACAGGCCGATCAGGATCTCTTCCAGTCGCCCGAGATCCGCTGGGGGCCGGTTGCGGTAGCCTTTGAGCAGCTGATACACGCGGGTGCTTTCCATAAGCCTGCGGGCCAGCAGCCTGTTCAAGGGAGGGAAAGCGATGGCCTGATCCTTAAGGATTTCGGTCATGATACCGCCCATCCCGAACAGGATGACCGGACCAAAGAGCGGGTCTTTTTTACTGCCCAAGATCAGTTCGTAATCCGACCGGCCCAGCATGGATTGTATGGTCACCCCGGTGAGTTCGGCTTTTGGGTCATAGGTATGCGCATCTGCCATGATCTTTGTGAAAGTTTCCCTTACATGTTTGTCACCGTGCAGGTTGAGCTGTACCCCGTTGGCGTCGGACTTATGAATGATATCCTTGGAACAGATTTTCATTGCCACAGGATATCCAATCTGTTGGGCCATATGAACCGCTTCTTCCGCCGAGGCGGCCACCCCGGTTCGATTGACAGGAATGCCGTAGGCCGACAATATTTCTTTGGATTCCATCTCTGTAAGGAACTGTTGCTTCTGACTCAAGGCCTTGTTCACAATCGCCTCGGCCTTGGCTTTGTCGAATTCCAGTGTATGATGGAGTTTCGGTGGTGTCTGCTGGAGCAGTTCAAGATTGTGGGCGTAAGAATGCATGTACATAAAGGATTGAACGGCCCGCTCCGGGGTCTCATAAGTGGGAATACCTGCCTTGCTGAAGATTTCACGTCCCTTCTCTACGCCTTCCCCTCCCATCCAGACCGCAAAGACCGGATAAGACTTCCCGCGCAAGACCTTCGACAGGGTTGCTGCCACGTCAGCGGCATCGCTCACGGCCTGCGGCACAAAGACAATCACCAACCCCTTGATTTCGGGCGCTGAAACACAGACCTCGACCGCACGCCGGTATCTTTCAGGCGTGGCATCTCCTAAGATATCAATCGGATTTCCTCTGCTCCAGAAGGAGGGGAGAAATTCATCTAATTCTTTTATGGTCTCCGGCCGCAGCGAGACCGGTTCCAGCCCGAACGAAGCGAGGGCATCTGCGGCCATAACCCCGGGTCCCCCGGCATTGGTGATAACCGCCAGACCGGAACCCTTGTGAGCGGGTTGCTTGGCCACCAGTTCGGCACAGTCAAAGAGCGCTTCAATGGTGTCGACACGAACAATCCCGGCCCGACTAAAGGCCGCATCATAGATCGCACCTTCCCCTGCCATGGACCCGGTATGGGAGGCGGCAGCCTTGGCGCCGGCCGAGCTTCTCCCTGACTTGAGTACGATGATCGGTTTGACTCGAGAAACAGCCCTGGCAGCGCTCATGAATTTACGAGGATAGGTCACCCCTTCCATATAAAGAACGATGCTGCTGACATCGGGATCATTGCCCAGATAGTCTATCAGGTCGCCAAAATCGGCATCTATCATGGAGCCGACACTCACAAAGTGGCTGAACCCTATCTGTTTTTTCAAAGAGAGATCGAGTATAGCGCCGATGAGTGCCCCGCTTTGTGAGACAAAGGCCATTTTCCCCGGCAAGGGCATCTGGTTGGCGAATGTGGCGTAAAGATTTACCCCGGCAGAAATAACCCCGGCACTGTTTGGACCGATAATACGAATGCCTCCTTTTTCTGCCTCTTTCTTGATTTCCGCCTCTATTTGACGGCCCTTCTGCCCTGTCTCCTTTCCGCCCGCGGAAATAATAATGGCGCCTCCAACCTCGGCCTTCACACATTCGCCGATAATGGAGGGAACTGTTTTCATGGGCGTGGCGATGACCGCAAGATCAACCGATTCCCCGACATCCCCGATCGAAGGATAGGCAGGGAGACCGCTTACCACGGGATGGTTGGGGTTAATCGGAACGATTCTCCCCTTGTATCCACCCTTTTGAAGATTCTGGAGGAGGGCATGGCCGATACTTCCCTTTTTATCACTGGCGCCGATAACGCCTACAGATCCGGGCCTGAAAATCTTATCTAAGTTATAAATCGTCATACAGTTTTTTTTGCATACAGTATGCCATCAAAGCGAAATTAAAATTTATGTTTGAAATTCATAATGTTAGCCGTTTAGTTGGCTGTTAATCGTTTTTCGGGGCAACCGAATATAGAAAAATTGAGAGAACCATTTTCGCAAAATTCCGAAATCATAGAAGCCAACACCGTCAACGCTTTCACTTTGACCAATCCATCTGCATCGCTATATAATGAGTCCTGACAGGCAACTCTGAAAAAGATATCATTGAGTTGAATCGTCAACATCGCAACCCAAGAGAGGACGACCCATGCTTCAAGAGAGATATCCCAAAGAAGTGGTCTTAACAGACGGTAAAGAGGTTACCCTGAGGCCTTTGGAGGAAGCGGATCAGGAGGATCTGGTCCGGTTTTATCAGGAACTGCCATCTAAGGAGCGGTGGTTTTTTAAAGAAGACCCGTGCGATCCTTTTGTGATCAGAAAATGGATTGGTGCCCAGCAGACAGGGAATGCCCTTGGTGTACTGGCCATTTACGGGGGGCGGGTTGTGGCTCATGCCAGTCTTTTGCGCCGGACTTATGGTGGAAGGAGGCATGTCGGACGTCTTCGAATCACCGTCTCATCTGGCTTCAGGAGTAAACGGCTCGGAACATGGATGGTCTTCGATCTCATCAGACGTGCCATGGAATTAGATCTCGAGAAGATTCAGGCAAATTTTATTGTGGGCGTAGAGGATCTCGCCATTGAGGCGGTTCAACGGTTGGATTTCGTAAAGGAAAGCCTGATAAAGGATTATGCCCGGGACGAAAAAGGGGCCTACCATGATTGCCAGATTATGATCAAACACCTTCACAAAGAGTGGAGTGATTTCTAATAGGCTGAATGTATGTCCCATAAAAATCAAAAACAGATTGAATGGTCTACCCGACGAGGAAAGGTCATCATAAGCTCCTTCTGCAGCCCTGATGATATCGCATCGTTATCGTTTATAGAGGCCTATACAAAATATGCCAGATAC
>CAZACO010000324.1:0-5384 GCA_964483185.1 uncultured Desulfobacteraceae bacterium | reverse complement strand
GTGACGGCAAAACCTCGATCCACGCCCCGATAGGCCTCAAAAAAGACCTCCATGTAAAAGGGTTTCTTGATATGGCAGGTGGTGAATACCATGAGGATCAGCATGGGTCGGCGCAGGCGGGGCAAGGCATACAATGCCCCGGTCATCAAAGGGACCCCGACAAAGAAGGTGACAAGGCCGAGTAATGAAGCGACGGTCATAGGGCCATGGCCTCCGGTCCAAATGGCCTGGCAAAGCTGAAGAGACCGCGAATGGCCTGTAGATGTTCTTTTGGGTTGCGACTTTTCATCTTGAGCATGAGCCAGCGCCTCCGATGGTATTCGTAATAAAAGCGATGGGCGATTTCAGGGAACGAAAGGGGCTTCAGTCCCGCCTTGAATGCCGACCAGAGCTCTGCCTTGAATGCCCCGGGAAGGAGCATATTGTTCAGGGCGAATTTGAGATTGTACAGATCGTTGAGGGTGTGGCTCCTCTCTATAGAGTTGGCCAGATCAATGAGCCCCACCTGTTCTCCACTGACATGGATATTTCTGAAGACAAAGTCGCCGTGGACGAACGAGGGGGTCACGCAGGCTGCCTTGAAGGATTCCGACAACCCCCGTGTTCGCTCTTTGAGCCCCCTGAACAAGAGGAACCCCAAGACCGGGATCTTCTCTAACTGACCGGATGAATATTCGGCGTATTCGAAGACAAAGGGGGATGTCTCGGCCCCCGGCACGCAGGTCGTTTGGTAAAAGGCCTTCATCAGTCTTCCCAGGATTCCCAAGATTCGAGCAGATCGCTCCCGGATCTCTGGACCCTCCGGCCAGCGATAGAGGATGTCGCTGAAACACTCTCCTTCAACAAAACCGATGCACAGGAGGTTTTTTTCTGGGTTGAGCTTCACCGCCCGTGAGTCGATCAGGTCTGGATCATCCTTTGCGATATGGTGATAGAAATTCAAGGCCCTGGCTTCTCCCTCTATCAGTGCCGAGTCATCTCCCTTGTATTTCTTGATGATATAGGGCTGCCCATGGGCCTCTGCTCGATAGATCAAGCAATATTTGTTCTCCTGAATGAGATTCAGGAATGTCAACGCCATTCCCAGATCTGCAGCGTAGGTTTGTGTCAGATGTTCCATTTGCCACTTGCGGTTTGCAGTTGTATCCATTCAGCTATCCAGCATTCAGGGGACATCTCAATAAACCCGGGACCCCTGTTGCTCTCACAAGTGAAACAGAAGGAACCCCCTTTGCCGGACTTTTTGAGAAGATACCCATTCAGCCTCAGTTAAACCGGTCCCAGATCCTGAGAAAGCGGGCGGATTCCGCAGGCCAGTCTGAAACCGGCTGGTCTGTCAGGCCCAACAGGACAGGCAGTTGCCGGTAGAGCGCTTCCCGGGGGTATTTCCATGAACAGATATCCAGTTGCTGGTTTCTGATCAGGTTGCGCGCCAGGTTTTTCATGCAATGCTGTTCCACCTCTCGCAATCCCTTCCATCGAACATATTCGGAAAGGGATACCCAGTTGCGTCCGGTACGGATCCTTTCCACGTGGAGGAAGACCGCCCCCCAGCGCCTGGCCAGGTCCTTCAGTTGGTTTTCACCTACTTGGGTGTCCGGCAGGGCGTCCGGTTGAAACTTGAAGCGAAGGGCCTCATGGTAAAGCATCCCCAGCTTAAGGGCAGCGACGTCGGGCGAGTCTCTTCCAAGGCGGGTCAGGCGATCGTCACGGCCGCGATAGGGTGTGGCAAAACGCCGATGGGCGATCAGGAGGGCGTCTCCCATGGCCAGAATGCATTTGTAGTAATTGCGCCGGACAAAATCCTGATCCGATCCTTTCTCAAGGCCCCGGGCGACACGCAGAGCCCACAATAGACCCGCTCCCCGGTTCAGCGCCAGCCGGGTCGCTTCGATCGCCGGCAGGGGCTGTTTAAGGGAGTCAGGGGCATGGGCGGTCAGGATGTCGGGCGGTCCCTTGACGACGATGTGCCCGTTGAGGAGATCATACCACATCAACCATCGCGGCCAGGTTTCGATATCGTGTAGGGTCATGGGACGGCTGAAATCCACATCGATCCGGATCTCTTTTTTGTAGTGCTTGCTGATGGCATCCAGCCTATCCGATGGAACACGCCCTTTCCGCTTCACCACCAGGGTGAAATCAAGGTCGTTATAGGGCTGTTCCACGCCGTTGACGCGGTTGACTCCCCCTTCTCCGCGTCCATAACCGCCGCCCAATATCAATGCCACAAAATTGCCGCCCAATGCCTGCTCCACATCTCTTCCGATCCGGAGCGAGACATCATTCATCCGGGCATTGAACGCGTCTGACCCGTGATCCGCGTAACGGGCGCTCATCGTGCCCCCTTGTTCAAACCGTCCTTGAAACCGGCACGCCTGCCCAAGAGTTGTGCAAGGCGGAGAAGGGGCGCATAGAGGCAGGCCCCTAGGTACCTGTGGGACAGGCAATATGTTTCATCACCGATTACCTGACGCATGAAGGGGAGGAGGGAGTACCGGACAAAGGATTGTTCCCACCGCGACCAGTCAAAGATGACCGCCTCTGCCCGGCCCTCGCCGTAGTGCCGCCTGTAAAATTGGCGCAACGTATAATTGTGGGAGTGCATGACAATGGCGCCGGGAGCATAACGGATCTCATATCCTTTTTGCCGCGCACGCCAGGTCCAGTCAATATCTTCAGAGTACTGGATTGCCTCGTCGAATCTCATGGTTTCCCACACCGAGCGGCGGATGGCAGAAGACGCCATGGAGAAGCAGTGACGCCAGTATTTCTGCCTTGACCCGTCTCCATAGGTGTCTTCCGTGTCTCTGGCAAAGATCGGGTAACAGTCGGGTCGCGGGATCTGCCGGCCGAACACGGCTGCCACGCGGTCATCGGTAAACCCTTCTAACAGGTTCTGGAGCCACACCTCGTCTTGAGGGGTGCAGTCCGAGTTGAGAAATACGACAAACTCGCCGTGGGATATTTCCATCCCCTGATTCAGTACCCGTCCCGGGATATAGGTCCCCTTGGGTATGGTGACCCTATGATCCGCGTATTTCTCGAGTTCACGGGTCGTGCCGTCCGTGGATTCATTGTCAAGGGAGATGAGTTCGAAAGGGGTGGTCTGCCGGCTCACCATGGCCAGGGTCTTCAAGATCAGCGGCATGTCGTTGTACGAGCGCATGATGATGCAGGGTTTCATATGATCGCCCCGTTTTAGGTTGCGGCCTCCCGCGAGCCTGCTGAAGAGATGGTGTGTTGCGATGACTCGGGGGCGCGGAATCGTCCCCAAAGGTCGACAGATAGAAGAATCATAGCGCGTTTTGATGCAAGCGTCAATGATATCAATTGGTTGATGTCAGTCGATTGCCGTCACACGGCCTGTCAAAAGAGGCAATCCTGTCAACGCCATAGAAGATGTCCACCCGGTTACAGGAAAGCGCCACCTGGACCTTTAGGCCTGCATACGCCTTCGGGACATGGTAGCGGTTCTCTCCCACCTGGAGCGTTCCTGACGGGCCGACCCTTGTCTTGACCCGGGTGACGATCTCGAACCGTGTCTCCGGGAAGGAGAGGAGGCAGATTTTCTCCTGCTGGTACATTTCATGAACGGCCTCGGCGTGCCCGTTTTGCGCATCGGCTTCGCGGGCCGCGGCCGCGGCCCTGTCCAGAAGGGTGCGGTTCAGTTCGTCAAGGTCATGGAAGATGGCCCCCGAGAGGAGGCGTTTGGATAAAAGATCCCTCAACGATTTTTCACGGGAATCCAGATCGGGGCCCTCATGAATACTGTGGAATTCAGGTCTGAAGTTGTAATACCTGCAAAACCGGTCAAACAGATCCTTCTGGGGAGTGTTCACAGGACCCAGCCGCTCTGCCATCGGGTCGGACAGCGCACGGTACCGGAGGGTGGGAAATATGCCGCCGAAAAAATCGAATGCGCGTATATGGGCATCCAAGAAGGATGCCAGATGATCACAACGGTAACAGAAGATAACGGATCTGCCCGACCATTCGGATGCCATGAAGAGGCATTCAAGGGAGACCTGCTCGCCGTTGATGACAACCGGGATAGGGATCCAATCGACCTCTGCTCCCTGCCCGCATCCCTCGGGAATAAAATAGGGCCGGTGGGCGAAGTAATTGCGAACAGTGGATCGGCTCCCCCTGAAACCATATTTTGTTACCAGACGGTCGTAGACCGAATCGACGGTCAGGCCTCGGCCTTCAGAGTGGTTTCTGGATTCCATCTGCCATTTCTTAATAAGGCTGAGATAGGTATGAAGTACCGGATCAGGTGTCTGAAACCCTTTCCTTTCGGTCGGTGGGCGGCCTCTCAGGTATCTCCTGGTTGCCTCTTGAATGCGAGGGGCGCCGGCATCTGGTCGGACCCTGAGGTCCCGGTGAGATCGGTGCGGAGGTGAAGATTCCGTCGGGACCTGTCCCGGGTCCGTCCGGGAATGATTGGAGATGGAAATGTCAGGCTTTGTACGGGGATCGTAGTGCTCGTACCACGGGTGCTCTTCAGGCAGAATGAAATGATATATCCCGGCGGCCACAAGGACCGCACCGATCAGGCCCCCGCCCAGGAGCCACCTATGACGAAATCGCGTCGCGGACGGCGGCCCGCCCTGGATGTCTGATCCTGAAGGCCGGCGGAAGCGTCGATGCACTAGGATTAGGCCCAGCACACCGAGGATCGCGACCTGGATGGCCACGGCCCACATGAGGAGGGTGGCAAATGAAAGCTCAGATTCCATTATACCTTACTGTTTGCGAATGATAGCGGCATCGGAGGCCCCGGGAAAAGAACCCTTGCCCTTTTTAACTGAATCTGGCTACTATGTAAAGGAGATCAAGGGATATAATCAAGATGGCTGGTTTGGGATATGTGTCAGATCAGCAATTCGCCGGTTGGATATGAAAATGCTCAGCGAGCGCATTCCCCGCTGCTTGCGGCGGGGTTCTCCAATCCTTGAGATCTGCGTTCATCTGCGTACGGCTTCAAAAGGAGAATGGTGATGGAAATGAAAACACTTGTCCTCTCCCTGGGCGGCTCAATCATTGTCCCGGGAGAGATCGACACGGTCTTCCTCAAACGGTTCAGAGAGATGATCCTCAGACTGGAACAGACGCGGTTTCTTATTATCTGCGGTGGTGGAACGATCTGCAGGAATTACCAGAATGTCGCTAAAGAGATCGCGCTGGTAACAAAAGCGGATCTCGACTGGATCGGGATCCGGGCCACCCGGCTCAATGCTGAACTGGTCCGCTCGGTGTTCGGAACCATGGCCTATGAGAAGGTCATCCATGACCCGAATGAATCGATCGACACCCACAAGCGGATCATCATCGGGGCCGGGTTTGAGCCGGGGAGCTCCACCGATTTGCGCGCGGTGCAG
>CAZACO010000323.1:0-5414 GCA_964483185.1 uncultured Desulfobacteraceae bacterium | reverse complement strand
CCGAGCGTGCCGTCCACCACGACGAATCGCCCCGGGTGCTCTTTTGCCAGGGACAGATATCCTTCCCGAACAGCTGTGTGAAAATCCATTTTTTCCTTCTCAAATCGGTCCTGGCCAGGGTCCTTGAGTTTTTCGTTTCTTTTCAACGCCCTTGCAATACCTATGTCCACGGGGCAGTCAAGGAGAAAGGTCATATCCGGCGCGATCCCAAAAGAGGCCTTTCCATTCAACATCGTAATCATGTCGATATCCTGGCCCCTCCCATACCCCTGATAGGCAGTGGTTGCATCGAAGAAACGGTCGCACACCACCCACTTTTTCTCAGCAAGGGCCGGCTTGATCACCATTTCCATGTGCAAAGCCCGGTCCGCCGCGTAAAGAAAAAGCTCTGAGAGAGGGGGCAGACCCTGGTTTTTGTTGTCCAGGAGAATACGGCGGATCTTCCTGCCGATGGGGGTCCCACCTGGCTCCAGCGTAAGGAGGCATGAAATCCCGATGCCTTGAAGCCGCTCTGCAAGGCGTCTGGCCTGGGTGGACTTCCCGCACCCTTCTATCCCTTCAAAGGTTAAGAACAAACGTGCTCCTCTGGCGCCTGCAAAAAATTGTCCCGCCCACCGGCGGGACAGAATTGGCGCTCGCATGCTTGATCATGTTATGCGGTCTTGCACACCTGCTCAATGGCTGCAGCCATGGCCGCATCCTCTTTCCGGATGTCTTCCAGTGTCTTTGGCCTGACTGCTGCCGGCCTCTCTTCCAGACCATATTTCCATTTCAGGAACTGCTCTCCGGTGGTGGGATACAGGGCAAAGATGAGGAGGTCAAAATCGTCTTTGGCCAGATCCCCGATCTTTTTCCGGTCTGCTTCCAGTTCGGGCTCTAAGTAATCGGCTGCGCGGCCCGTGACAGGGGTTTCTCCTCGCTTATATCCTTTCAGGACCCTTTTCTGGACCTCAGGGTCCACCGGGGTAGGTGTCTTGCCGTAAAGGCCAAAAACGAGATCCTTCACCTCGTTGGTCACCATCTTGTATTTCCCGAAGAGTACGTTCAACACGGCCTGGACCCCAACGATCTGGCTCGTGGGCGTCACAAGGGGGGGCGTGCCCAGTTCCTTCCGGGTTACCGCGACCTCTTTGTAGACCTCCGCCAGCCGGTCCAGGGCCTTGGCCTCTTTGAGCTGGCTCACCAGGTTGGAGATCATGCCGCCGGGCACCTGATGCGCCAGGACACCGGTGTCTATCACCGACATCCTGTGCTTTGCCAGGTAATCCCGGTATTTCGGGGCAACGCTCTCCATATAGTCGTCCAACTCCAGGAGGGGTAGCAGACGGAATCCCGTGTCCCGGGTCGTCCCTTGAAGCGTTGCAACAATTGGCTCGATGGCGGGCTGGGATGTCCTCAGGGCAAAGGGCGCCAGGCACGTATCCACAATATCCACCCCCGCCTTGATGGCCTCCAAATAGACCATGGAGGCCATGCCGCTGGTATAATGGGTGTGGAGGTGAATCGGGATGGAAATGACCTTCTTGAGTTCCGTGATGATCTTGGCAATATCGAACGGGGCCATAATCCCGGCCATATCTTTGAGGCAGAGGGTGTCCGCCCCCATCTCCTGGATTTCTTTCCCTTTGCTGATGTAATAATCCAGATTGAACACATCGCCGCCCATCCGTCTTTCGGTGAGAGAGTAGCAGATGGTGCCCTGGAAATGCTTGCCATTGGCCTTGATCCGCTCTACAACGGTCTCGAAATTGCGGAAATCGTTCAGGGCGTCGAAGACCCGGAAGACATCCATGCCGGCCTCGCACGCCTTATCCACGAATAATCTGGCCACATCGTCTGCGTAATTCCGATACCCCACAAGGTTCTGCCCCCTCAGCAGCATAGAAAAGGGTGTTTTCTTGATATACTTTTTCAGGGTTCGTATCCGTTCAAACGGGTCTTCCCCCAAAAAACGATGCATGGTATCAAATGTTGCGCCTCCCCAAACCTCCATAGCCCAGAACCCCACGCCATCCATCTTCTCGGCGATGGGAATCATATCCTCGGTCCGCATCCTCGTGGCCAACAATGACTGATGACCGTCCCTGAAGGTATTGTCCTGAATCTTGAGCGGGTTCTTAGGCCCGTCTTCCAAAAAAGGGTCCATGTGAAACCTCCGTACAGTTGTGGTGAACGATGATGTCAGGGGGCGCTTAACTGGTGCCCCCCTTCGCTTATGTTGTGCCGGATCATAACTGAAATGAAATATAGAGCAACTATGAGCGAACGGTCAAGGGAATTCACTTTAATTTTGGATAGAAACCGGATTGCCTTGTCTGAGATGTCATGCTATTCTGATCCAGCGCCACTTCTGACCCCGCGGAGGCCGGAGGGGGACTGAACCTTGAACCTCTAAGCCTGTATTTTGAACGTCGAACACCCGCCTGCCTTGCATAATATACGAAGGTGGGATAAGGATTGTCACTGGGCAGAGACACCATGACATTCTACAAAATCGACTCAAAGGCGTTGCGGGCAGGTCGAACGTCCAACATCGAATACTGAATCAGAAATGAATGTCGGATGGCAGTGCAGAGCGAAACCGATCGAACCTCTGAACCATTGAACCGGTTTGATACGAGAGGAGGTCATTTTCTATTTTGTCCGAGGAAAACCAGGTCCCTAAGGTCTACTCCGTAACCGAACTTACGACGTCAATCCAGGATCTCCTTGAGGAACAGTTTGATTTTGTGTGGGTTGAGGGGGAGATATCCAATTTCAGCGCCCCTGTCTCAGGGCACTACTATATGGTCATAAAAGACGAAAAGGCCCAGATCAGGGCGGTGGTATTTCGTCTTCAGGCCCGGTATCTCAAGTTCGTTCCCGAAGACGGCATGAAGGTGATTGCCCAAGGGAGAATCAGCGTATACGCCCCCCGGGGAGAATACCAGATCGTCCTCGATTATCTGGAACCGGTCGGCGTGGGGGCCCTGGCCCTGGCCTTTGAACAGGTCAAGAGAAGACTGGCCGAAGAGGGTCTTTTTGATGAAGATATCAAAAAGCCGCTCCCCTTTCTGCCCAAGAAAGTTGCTGTCATCACATCCCCCACCGGGGCGGCCATCCGTGATTTTCTGAAAATCATCCGGAGGAGATTTGCCAATATCGAAATCGTGGTCGTCCCGGTCAGGGTTCAGGGAGATCAGGCCGCCGACGACATGGTGAAGGCCCTTGAACTGGTTAATCGTGAACTGGACGCAGATGTGATTGTCCTGACACGGGGGGGCGGCTCCCTCGAGGACCTCTGGGCGTTTAACCAGGAGGCCCTTGCACGGGCCATCAGGAGATCCCGAATCCCGGTCGTCTCTGCCGTGGGACACGAAATCGATCTGACGATCTCTGATCTTGCGGCCGATTTCAGGGCGCCCACGCCTTCTGCGGCCGCTGAACGCCTGGTGGTGGAAAAAGAAACCCTCATAACGCGTTTGGATCAGGCCAAAACCAGGATGATATCGGCTATGGGGTCGAAAATAAGAAACCGGGCCGATGAACTATACCGCCTGAAAAACCGGATTCAAGACCCGAGAAAACGCCTCATGAATTCCTGGATGCGTCTGGATGAAGTCCACGGCCGGCTCATCCGACTGATGGATGTGGCGGTCCGGGAACAGAGGGCGAAACTTGCCTCGGAAATGCGCGCGTTGCGCCTTCACTCCCCGGCCAACAAGATGGTTTCCTTCAGGCAACGACTCGATTTTCAGAGGGAAACCCTCGCCCGGGCCATGCAGCAGAAGCTCAGGGAACTGGAGATGCACTGCTCCCTTCTGGCAAAGCGGCTAACAGACCTGAGCCCTTTATCCGTCTTGAAACGGGGATACAGCATTACCCTGAAACTGCCGGAAAAACGGGTCCTGAAAGATGCATCAGGTGTGGAAAAAGGGGATCGGGTCCAGGTCCTTCTGGGAGAAGGGGAGTTGGGGTGCCGGGTTGAAAAGGTGGAGGCTTGATGTATTTGGTCTGGATAGAGACTATCTTAATGAATCAGGCACCCTGATGAATCGGCATGTTCAAGAGGAGGGTCTCTTTCCCGGTTTCTGCGCATAACGTGGATGTCACAGCAGAGTCGATCCCCCCTGAAATCCCCACCACGAATCCGTTCAACCCTGCCCCGTCACAATAGGTTTTCAACCAGTCAACGATATGTTGGATCACGCTGGTCGTTTTCATATCTGAAACTCAATCCGGCCCTAAGGGCTCGCCCTAACTGCCGACAGATGCCCGGATACCCCGTTTCTCAATCAATCCTTTCAGGTATTGGACACGGTCATCGTCCGGAGCCTTTCCGTCCGGAAACCCGTAAGATCTGCCGAGCTGCTCACTTTT
Organism: uncultured Desulfobacteraceae bacterium; assembly: GCA_964483185.1. Taxonomy (GTDB): domain Bacteria; phylum Desulfobacterota; class DSM-4660; order Desulfatiglandales; family Desulfatiglandaceae; genus CAZACO01. The sequence goes on along the minus strand of CAZACO010000323.1, from coordinate 1,055 downwards.
GGACTTTCCGCCCTCATGATAGGGTAGCAAAGAAATTTTTTTTGCCCCGATCTCTCGTCCCAAAACAATGATATGATCTATGTGCGCATCGGAATCGTTGAAACCGGCGATGAGCGGCACCCGTAACCATATCTCCTTTTCTCCTGCAACCCTTCTGAGGTTATCTAATATCCGTCTGTTGTCAACGCCTGTGGTCTTTTCGTGTATTTCAGGGTCGAGATGTTTGATGTCAAAAAGCACCAGGTCGACAAAACGGAGGACCTCTTTCATTTCCTTCCACGGTAGGCAACCGGAGGTATCAATGGTGGTATGCAGCCCTTCCCGTTTGGCCGCTTCCAACAGACGGGTCACAAATCGGGCCTGTGAAAGGACTTCCCCACCCGATACCGTCATCCCGCCCCCGGAATTGTCATAAAATGCGGCGTCTTTCAGGACCTCCTCCAGAACCTCCTCTACCCCCACATATCTCCCGCAGACATTCAGGGAACCATAAATACACGCACCCGCACACGCGAGGCATTGGGTGCACCTGTCCCAGTCTATCCGCCGTCCTCCTTCCGTGCTGATTGATATGGCGCCCTCTGCACATGCCTCTACGCATGCCCCGCACCCCCTGCAGTTGATGTCTCTTACCATCAGATTGGGAATAAAATCCCGTGATTCGGGATTGGCGCACCAGAGGCACCCCAGAGGGCACCCCTTCATGAACACCGTTGTCCGGATCCCCGGGCCGTCATGGATGCTGAATCTCTGTATATTGAAAATCAGACCTTTTTTTCCGTTATCCTTTTGGGACAGATCCATAAAAGGGTCCTCTTCTTAACACAGATTCTGCGCAGTCCGCTCTATGATGTGATCCTGCAGACCTTCTGATAATTCCACGAAATAGGCGCTGTATCCCGCAACCCTTACGATAAGGTCCTGATACGCCTCTGGACGCTGCTTGGCATCCATCAGGGTCTCGCTGTCCACGATATTAAACTGGACATGAGGGATCTTCTTCTCTCTCCAGGTCTTGAGATAATCGATAAACAGGGGCTTCATCTCGCCTTCAA
>CAZACO010000322.1:0-5430 GCA_964483185.1 uncultured Desulfobacteraceae bacterium | reverse complement strand
CGCCGTCGATCTCGTCGATCTTCCGGTAGCTCTCCGGATCGCGGCAGTAATGGTTAACAATCGGGTAATTCTCCGCAATGTCCTGACCCACCAGATAGATCAGCTCTTCCCCCAAGTTGGGGCGATGCATCCCCGTGGCGATCAGGATAGTGATCTTGTCTTTGGGTATGCCGCTCTCTTCAAGGGTCTTGAGCAACGGCGGAAGAATCACCTTGTTGGGGACGGGTCGAGTGAAATCAGAGATGACCACGCAGACATTTTTCTTCCCCTTAGCCAGTTCAGCCAGAGGCGGGCTCTCGATCGGATCCGCAAGGGCCTTATAGACAGCACCCTCAGGGTCTGGGAGTCCTTTGAGCGGTTTCATCTCCAGAATCGATACAGATTCCGGGAAACGCAGATCCACAGATTTTTCACCGTATAACAGTCTTGCACTCTTATGAGGCATGTTGTCCCTCCTTTTTCTGAAATCGTGCCGCCTGTGCGGTCAGAGTCTTAAAAGGTCCGAACTTCCCCGGCTTCATATTTCACTTTTACGATGCTTCAGATAGTATTTGCCATCCGCCGTCATGCCGACGATGTTGTTGATCGTCATATATTCGAGCACCTTTGGCCGGTAATCCCTGGTTCCGATTCGAAACATATTCCTTCGAGAATAAGGGAGTTCCACGGCCGTAGACGGATCCACCGCCTCCCTTTGCTCAAGGTCCTTGATAATAAGGGCGTATACCCGTGCCATCCGCCACGCATGATAGCGTCTGGTAAGGATATAGACCCCTATCAGGACACAGATACCAATAATAATTTGTCCTGTTTCTGAGATATTCACGTCTCTTTCACTCTATCGCACACACACCGAAATATCTGAAGCCCTCCACGTTTTTTCTTGATGCACACGATATTCATCAGTATATTGGGCTCTCACCTGACTCGCGTTCGTTAGACCGGCAGGTCTGTATCTCCGAACCGATACGAACAGGATGGCAACTTAGCAGAATCCGGGGAACAATCCAAGCTCATTTTACCTGAGCTATCCCTTTTCCGCGATGCGCCCTGCGTCTTTTATCCAAACCATGGAGGTAATGACATGATTCCTGACATCAAGAAGATCCTATACGCAACAGACCTGTCTGATAATGCCCGTTACGCCTTCGGGTATGCCACGAGTCTTGCCAATCGATACGGGGCAGGCATCACTATTCTTCATGTAATAGAGGACATGTCTACATTTAGAGAAAGCATGGTTGTCGGCATCCTTGGCGAGACGAAATGGAAAGAGCTTTTAAAAAGCAATGAAGACAAGATTATTGCGACCATCGGGGAAGGTATCGAGAGATTCTGTGAGGATGTGAAAGCCGAAATCCCGGCCTGCCCATTTATCACAGATGACATCATCGTAAAAATCGGAAACCCTGTTGAAGAGATCCTGGACCAGATCAGCAAGACCGGAGCGGACCTGGTCGTAATGGGGGCACACGGCCACGGGACCCTGGCCGACAAACTGATCGGCAGCACATCACGGCGGGTGCTGAGGCGATGTGAAAAGCCTGTTCTACTGGTTCGCATCCCTGAAAAGGATGACCACTAACCCCCTGACTTCCGCTTGATCTCTAAGGCCTTCAGCTCCTTTCGTATGATCTTGCCTGTCGTAGTCATCGGGAGTTCGGTGACAAACTCGATCTCCCGGGGGTACTCATGGGCCGCCAATCGGACCTTGACGTATTTTTTGATCTCATCTTCCATCTCAGGGCTGGGAGTGACACCGGCTTTCGGTATGATAAAGGCCTTGACAACCTCTGTACGGACCTTGTCCGGGCTCCCTACAACCGCGACCATGCCCACTGCCGGGTGCTTCATCAGGCAGTCCTCAATCTCGGCCGGCCCGATCCGATACCCTGCGCTGGTGATCAGATCGTCCTTTCTTCCCACAAACCAGAAATATCCGTCCTCATCCTTTTTGCCCAGGTCTCCGGTGAGCCACCAGTCATTGACGTACTTTTCCCGGGTCGCCTCGGGGTTGTTCCAGTATTCGAGACACATGACCGGATCGGGACGCTTGATGGCAATCTCGCCCGGGGTCCCCGGCGATACCGGGATGCCCGATTCGTCCACCACCTCCACCCTGTGGCCGGGTATGGCCTTTCCCATGGACCCCGGCCGGACCTCCATGACCTCGGAGCAGGTCCCAACCACCAGGTTGACCTCGGTCTGGCCGTAAAACTCATTGATGGTCAGTCCCATCACCTCTTTTCCCCAATCGAGCAGTTCCTCACCCAACGCCTCTCCCCCGCTCCCGATGCTCCTCATGGCATAATCGTGTCGGCTGCGCGGATCCGGGACCTGCCGCATCAGCTTGAGGGCCGTCGGGGGCATGAAGGCATTCCGGATGCCATACTTGGCCAGGAGATGAAACGCCTCCTCCGGGTCGAACTTCTTGGCGCGATGGGCCACCACCGGAACCCCGAAGTGCCAGCTCGGCAGAAGCACATCCATGAACCCTCCCATCCAGGCCCAGTCGGCCGGGGTCCAGAAGAGATCGTCCTCCTTTGGAAAGAAATTGTGCGGGAACTGGATTCCGGGGAGGTGCCCCAACAAAACGCGGTGCGCGTGAAAGGCCCCCTTGGGGGGTCCGGTAGTGCCGGAGGTATAGCTGATAAAGGCAGGGTCTTCGGCCCGCGTCTTAAGAGGCTGAAACGAAGATGACCCCTCTTCAAGCAGGTCCCAGAAACTGAGGATCCCGTCCGGGGTCTCACCCCTTGCCAGAATAACCGCCTGAAGGTCCGGGAGTCGATCGCGTATCTCCAACACCTTCTGAAGATTGGCCTCATCCGTGATGATAACCTTGGCCTGGCTGTTTGACAGGCGGTACTCCAAGGCCTCCGTGCCGAAGAGGGTAAAGAGGGGGATAACCACGGCCCCCATCTTATAGGTGGCGATATGGGCGATCCCTGTCTCAGGGGATTGAGGCAGCATGATCCCGACCCGATCGCCGGGCCCGATATGGTTGGCCTTGAGTCCATTGGCAAGCCCATTGGACAGACGCATCAGGTCCCAGAAGGTATATTTCTCCACCTGCCCAAGCTCATTTTCATAGATCAGGGCCAGACGGTATCTCTGATGCGCCCACTTGTCGCAGATGTCCACCCCGATGTTGTAGAACTCGGGTATTTCCCAACGAAATGAGTTGTACACTTCGTCGTATGTTTTTCCAGGCTTTAACACGGATGTCCCCCCCTCCTATATTATAGTTATTCGTTATGTAACCGACACGAATAACCATAACCATTAACGCATAACCGGTTCCTATCGTCTTCACTTTACAAGCGTGTTTGCAAGCCACAGGATGCTCTGCGGCCATATGATACAGGCGATCAGCCCCAATTCCATGAGCCTCCAGAACGGAAAGGCCCCCCAGTAAATATCCGCCGTGCTGACCTCGGGGGGTGCAACCCCTTTGAGATAGAACAGCGCATATCCGAAAGGTGGCGTCAGAAAAGAATCCTGGAGCATCACGGCGATGGTGACCACAAACCAGACCTTGTCAAATCCCAAATCCACCGCCATGGGGAGAAAAATCGGAAAGGTGATCATGATAATACCGATCCAGTCCAGAAACATCCCCAAGATAAAGAGGATGACCATCATGACAATAAAAGTTCCCCATTTCCCAAGCCCGATGCCAAAGATAAAGTCCTTTACCACGTCACCGCCGCCGGACCCCATAAATACCCCTGAAAAACAGGATGCAAACGCAAGGATGACGATGACCATGGAGGTGGTCTTGGTGGTGTTGACCACGGCCCTTGCGAGGCCGCCCCATGTGAACCTCCGGTAAGCGATGGTCATGATAAAAGCAAGGAGTGCCCCCACCCCGGCCGCCTCCGTGGGTGTGGCGATCCCCGCAAAAATGGATCCCAGCACCCCTATGATAAGGATCATGGGCGGGACCATCGATTTCAGGACCTTGAAAAATAGCCTCTTGGCAGGCATGGCCTCTCTTTCTTTTTTTGAGAGGGCGGGGCCGTCCTCAGGTTTGAACCAGCATCTAACCAATATATAGAGAATATACATGGTCGAGAGGATAAGGCCCGGGATAATGGCCCCTGCAAAGAGCTTTCCCACGGAGAGGGCGGCCTGGTCCGCCATGACGACCAGCATAATACTCGGCGGAATCAGGATCCCTAAGGTGCCGCCTGCGCAGACCGCGCCGGAGGCGAGTTTTTTGCTGTACCCATATTTCAGGAAAACCGGCATGGACAGGAGACCCATGGTCACCACCGAGGCCCCGATGATCCCGGTGCAGGCGCCAAAGAGGGTGGAAACCACGACGACCGCGATGGCAATACCTCCCCTGATCGGGCCGAACAGGTACCGCATGGTATCGAAAAGGTCTTCGGCAACCCCTGACTGATCCAACAGCTGGGCCATCAGAATGAAAAGGGGGATACAGACCAGGATATAATTGTCCATGGTGCCCCAGATCTGGTTTAAAAAGAGATAAAAACAGGACGGACCCCAGCCAAGGTAGCCGAATATCGTCGCAAGACCACCCAGGACAAAGGCCAGGGGATGCCCCATAAAGAGGCCGATCAGGAGGCCGCCGAACATGCCGATGGTTATGAATTCTGCGCTCATATCTCCTCCCCCTTAATGGCCTGGACAATCGCGCGGATATAGGTTGCTATCCCCTGCATCAGGAGCAAGCCGATTGCGACCGGAATGACTGTTTTTATCAACGGAAGAATTCTCATGGCAGCCGACTCACTCGTTTCACCTATGGACCATGAGGTAGCGGCAAATATGACTCCCTCATAAAAGACAATAATGCAAAATGGGAAGAAGAACAGCATGTATGTGATAATGTCCAATATCCCCCGTGTTCTTGGTGAAAACTTGTCGTATATGACGTCGATTCTCACGTGGGCCTTATAAAGGAGTGTATATGCGGCGGCCAACATAAAGTGGGGTCCATAGATAAAGTCGATGACCTCGGTTGACCATATGTGAGGAGAGTTAAAAAATCGCCTCGATATCACCTCGAACACCACGGCAATCGTAAGGGGAATAACAAGCCAGACAAAAATTCTGCCTGACCATTCGCTAATACCATCTATGAATTTCAATAAGGATTTGATCTTCATTTACACACCTTTCGTTGGAAGTCGACTCCAAATAATCTTTTGTCCTGGTCTGGAATACTGTGGAATACATCTGGATACGGGTTTAATCCAGGCAAAAAAAGAGAGGCCTTTGAAGAAGAACCTCCAAAGGCCTCTCGCCCGCTTAATATCCCAGTTTTTTGAGTTCATCCAGGACAGTGCCCACGTATTTGGGGGTGCTTCCCTGGCCAAACCGCCCGCTCATTTCACGCCAGTCCTTGTATTCGTTGAGATACTCCATCTGCGACTTCAGCATCCGGGCATAAAACTTCGA
>CAZACO010000321.1:0-5455 GCA_964483185.1 uncultured Desulfobacteraceae bacterium | reverse complement strand
CGTGGCTATATCCACACCCGCCGTCCCCATGACATACCAAATGGTACTGCCAACCCACACTATCTCAGGAATCGTTCAGATAACGAGGTTGGCAGACGAATCGTTGGCGTCGTGCCACCTCTTTGACTTGTGGAGTCCAGAGGATGGCATCTTCTCAAAAGCCACCCCTTAAACCTCAGCCAAACTGATGGTTCGTCTCTTGCGGGTAACAGAGGTGCTTGACCGCTTAAAGACGTGCCCCTTAGCCTAACTACTGCGGCAACGTAAAATACAGGTCCTTCGCCTCGACCTTGTAGTGGGCGCCCCAGTGGTGCCAATCGTCATAGGAGTCAGCGTGCTGGTCGTTCCAGTCGAGGAACATGCGGGCACCCATCGAGACGTAGAATGGGGAGTTGGGGGCCATACTCACTGAAGCGGACTCAGGTTTGGTATCCGTGCCTGAGCCGACGTTGTGGTAGGGAAAGTCCCCTTTGTCGCCGTGATCGTCGCCCTGCTCCACCCAGAGATACAGCCCGCAGTCCCGTTCCTTCACCGGATCGCCGTTATGACTTACCTCCCACTCAATCTCGACCGTGTAGTGGGCCGCAAGCTGTGGGGAACCCGAACCCGCCCAGTAGTAATGGCCAACGAACGCGTTCTCATTATGGGTCCAGCCCGACAGGTAGTAGCCGCCCATGCCGTCGCCCTCCGCCGTCGGCCAAGCATCAACGCCCAGGTAGACCCATTGGCTGCCAACCGTGGGTTCGCCGTCGAGCCAACACGAGAATTGCTCCAGTCCCTCCCGGGAGTCGTGGGTGTGGGAGATATCCCAGTCACCCATCAGCAGGGCCGGCGGCTGCTGGATATCCAGTAAATGTCCGTAAAAGATTCTTTTTTCGCCCGTCTTGGATGTGTGCCCGGAGCTGTCCACGCTCTGTAAGTAGACCCACTGGTTTTTGTGCTCTGGCATGTCATCGAGATAATAATCTTCCTGGAGGTATTTGCCTTCCCAATAAGAGGACACGGCGCAGAGGTATTTGCCTGTCCAGATCTCTTTGGCGTCCGAGATGGCCCCCTTCTGCTTTGCCCCGCCATTCTGGTCCAGGGGGTGCATGAACTGCACGTAAGGCGAGTTGCCGGCCACCAAGTCAGCATAGGCATGGTGGTCGGTCCGGCGGTAATTGGGGACATCGTATTGTACATCGGTCCCGTTCTGGTCATACAGGGAGGAGGTATACAAATCATACGACGACTCGAATTCCATGCCGTACTGATCGACCCGGTCCGGGCCGCCGATGACCCGATACACAAAGAAGCTCTGCCCGTCCAGTTCCTTGGTGGGATCCAACCGATGCCGTGTGGACAGCCAGGCCGCGATCAGATCGGCCCGGTGGAAGATCTTATCCGCGTCGGGAACGAACTCGCCGAAGCCCTTTTGCGGGTTCGCTGTCCCTGTCACAAACGTCTCGGTCTGTCGCAAGAAACACTCCACCTGGTCCTCAATGTGCTTGGTATACCATTGCATGAAGTACTTTGCGTCCTCCGGGTAGGTCTCGGACTTCCACGAATAGGTTGGGTTGGCTTCGCTGTAGCGCAACGCCTCCACCATCAGCGTCGCCCCACGGGTCTGGGCACGCAGGATGGCCCCGAAGTAGTTCTCGATCATCATGTAGCTGGAGAACCTGGCGCTGCCGCCGTCGACCACTAGTGTCGTGGCATAGTTTTGCATGGCTTCCATCGTGCTTCCGCTAACGCTGCCCTCGCCCGTCAGCTCATCGTGGATCGTGACGAGCTGGGGGAATACACCGTTGAGGCTGTTGAGAATGTCATCCGCCAGTTGCGACAGGACCGTGTTGTCGGTTATCCACGTCCCGTCTGGCTTGTGGAGGGCGACGTACTGATCCCACAGTGAGTTGATTGCGGTGATGAACTGATCCATCTCCTGTGTGCGGATCTCTTTGTCGAGTTCAGCAGTGTCCACCTTGAGCTCTTCCTCGAGTTCAGCGAGCTGGGTTTGGATCGCCTGCAGCTTGCTCTCGATGACGGCCAGTGTGTTGGCGATCTTCTTCAGTCCATCCAGAACTTCTTGGTCCGGGGTGGACCCACCTTCAAAGAGCTTGCCCATGATGAGGCCGACAAGGTTATCCACAATGATTTCGGGGACGGGAACTTCCGCCGCCTTCAGCAGGCAGATGACGGCAAGGCTGGCCCCGTCCGAAGCCAGTTCCTCGGCCCAGGGGTTGTCGGAGCCCGGCAGATCGATATTGGTGTGAGCTCCTCCGTCTCCGTTGTTACAGGCAACCGGCCCCAACAAAATGAAAACAACGATAACCAACGGTGCAAGGGTAGCTCGCCATGGCATACCTGACTTTGGATTGCGTCCATTCATCATAATCCCTCTTTCTCGTCATGTTCTTTTGAGTTTCCTGTCGGCTATAATTTTCGAGGAGTTCAGAAGTTACTATCGAGCCAATCTAATGCGGACAGCCACAAACGAAATGTCTCGCGCCAAGACGCCAAGGAGCAAAGAGAGATAGATTTTCCTGTTTTTCATGACAAAAAACCTGGCGATAAGGCACTAACAGCTCAAGTGATCTAAACTAAAAGCCTTTAACCGACTCTCCGATCAGTCCATCAACTCATCTCTGTTGACAGGTGTGTCTACTCACCAATTACATTATTGAGCTATGAAATCAGCAGGGAACCATATCAGGTTTCGGTTGCTGCTTTTCAAAATCCTGAAGTGAGCTCCCAATAGGCGGATAATGCCCATTAGGAGCAGGGCATATCCATTTTGAGGTGAATCTTCATAAGATAACTTCCTGGATAGAGGTTAAATGACAGGTGATTTGGATATTATAGATATATTGAAAAAAATTGGCTTATGTCAAGGAAAATAGGGCTTTCAATAATTTCTATCTGGGTCGTTCTTCAATTTGCGTGTTAGATGTTGGGCACAAAATCCTCGTGCTTTATGAAATCCATAGATGTTCTGGAAAGCTCAACAAATTCGGTTTCCCAAAAATGTGAGATATGCCTACGGTTTCTCATTGGGACGTTCAAGCGTTGAACCGAACCCCAAATGCTGGCGACCACTATATATGGGGGTCGTTCGGTTGTCAATTCATTGAGTCCCGGGTGAAGCTTACGTGCATGAAACTTCATCGCACATCCGCCAAAATCGTGCAACACTGCCAGACCTAAGTTTCACTTTTTGGCTGGAAAATCAAACGGACGGATGATATAGTCATCGGCCCTGGGCCACAATGTGCTGGTCCTCATCAAAAGTTTATCCGGAGAGGAGAATCCTTTATTTTCAATTAAGTTCAAAAATCATCCGAACCCCTGAACCGGTAAAAGACTGCGGACATTCCAGATTATCGGTTTCTTAAAACAGGCTTATTTTTTTCCTCCTTTTTTGCAAGTTCATCTGTCATGAGCCGGTAGACGATATAATACTTGTAAATGTTACTCACATACTGCACTGTTTCACGTCCAATTCTCTTTGCCGCCACCACTTCCACATTCCGAAACCAGATGTCGGGATCAAGCCCCATCTTGGACGCTTCACTCCGGAGTTGTTTGATCCGAACCGGACCGGCGTTGTAGGATGCAGCAGTGAAAAGGAGCTTGTTCAGGTGATCAATATCCTCCTTTTCAAAGTAATTCACATATATCCACCTGAGGTATTTGGAGCCGGCGTGGATATTGTTCCCTATCTCCTCAATATTGGAAATGTTAATTGGGTCCCCCGCGGCCGTGCTTGGCAAAAGCTGCATTACGCCTACTGCTCCGACCGGACTGAGCTTACTCTGATCGATTCGAGATTCCTGGTAGGCAAGCGACGATATTGCCAACCAATCAAAACCATATCTTTTGCCATATTCCTTAAAATAGCCTGCGGCAGCGTCGAAACGTTTCAGATCTTCATCTGCCAAAGAATTCCGGACCCATTTCGTGTTCTGCAAATAACGTTTGAACAAGACGTTTCCGAACAGGGTACTTTTCTTTTTTAGTTTTACCAGTTGGTTAATGACTTCTTTAAGCTTTGGGCTGTTCTTGCGGATCATCCATGCGATCTCATCCCCTCTTTTTAATGTAATGTGGGGATAGAGGGTAATCTCTTTGAAGATCTGAGACCAGAATCTAGCCAGATAATTGTCTACCACGGTCATTGGTATAAGCCCAGCATTAACCATCTCAAGCAGGTCTTCATCCTCCAGGTACTCGTCGGCCGGTTTTATTCTGACAAGCGGTTTCCCGGCATTTTTGAATGATTCGTTTAGGCGGGTAAGGCTTTCGTGATAACTGCTCGATCGTCTCACATAGATTTCTTTTCCCGAAAGATCTTCAATATCTGACAGATGGGGTGCACCCGGACCGCCCACGACTATTTCATCCACACCCGTAAGTACCGGATCTGCGAAATCAACAACTCTCTTGCGTTGGGGTGTGATGGTAAGAGCGGCAGCAGCGATGTCCCCCAAACCTTCAACCAGGGCGGGTACGAGTCGGTCACGGGTAACCGGTATGACAACCAGGTTGACTTTAAGGTTCTTTCGTTTGAGTTTCTTGTTTATGTATTTCTCAAATGCTCTCAAGGCCTCATATGTGACCCCTCGCCTCTCAAAACCGTCAAGGAAGTAATTGGTTTTGCTAAAGGTTACCAAGGCGCGGATGACCCGTCGTTCCACCATTCCGTCAAAATCACCGGTCCATCTTTGATCCAGCATCAATGTCTTTTTGATCGATGCCTCATCATTGGACGCCACCGCAGGACCTGGCAAAAAAAACAGCAGTGGTACGGCAAATGCTACAAGATATATCCAAAGTGCCTTTCGTGTCTTTCGCTCTGATATGTTTTTAGCGCACATAATATTATGAAATACAGCATGTGCGGAAGAAATTCAAGGCATTAGATTGGCATCGGCAATTTGGGACCATGACCATGATCGATGCGGAGTTTCTCTCCAAATTCAACCAAGACATCAGATACTACACGAATCCAGAGTATCATAACCACAACGGTGCGTTTAAACCTGGCGCTGGTTCATTGTTGAAGGGGAAAGCGTACGCAGAAGCCATCTCGGATAAGGTTTAGTCAACCGTCCCATAGTGTAACTCTATTTGATGGAGTTGCGGGAGTCAAGCGAGGTGAAGGGTATTGACCTGAATCTGATCCATAGCCCCGAGAAAGAGGAACTTTGGGAATGTGCGGATCCCGTGCAACGGGGCGCACGCAATACGGGAAATGCGCTACGGACGACTGTTTTCTGACACCCGGGGTCTCAGGCAGCATCGAGCTTGACAACGACGACGGAGTAACCAGGCGAGCATCGGAAGCTCCCAAAGGTTCTTGGTGAAGCATCCCAGATCGAGAGGATAGTAACCGAGTATGGTCTTTGACGATCAAAACGCCTAAACGAGGGATAAGAGCCTTTTCTTGAGAACTTCTGTGCTCCAGACAGAACACCCA
>CAZACO010000320.1:0-5458 GCA_964483185.1 uncultured Desulfobacteraceae bacterium | reverse complement strand
AACCGATGATGTGTTCTTCGTGCATTCGTTTCTGGATTTGAGAATCGAGATCTGGATGTGTTCCTGCCGGCATCATTCGACGATTTCGGTCCAGGTTGCGTACACCGATTTTAGGGACCTGGAAACCGATTGTCTTCCCGATCTCGGCAAGGCAGATTTGAGTTTCAGTATCCTTGCCTCGCATGATAGAACTGCCTACAACGATGATCGCTGCTTTTCCGGGTTTGAGCACCCGGAACATTTCCCGCAACGTCCGTGTCATTTCAGAATAGTAACGGTGCAGCACCCGACCCCTTTTTTCATCTCGTTTGGTGATGTCAGCAACCATGATACCTGTATGCACTGGCAACGCTTCAAAGACAAAATCGGTTGTGGACTCCCCTCCGATATATTCTTTGCGCTTTCCCCCGAGTTCATCAATCGCGTATCCAAGCCATACCAGGGAAAACTTGTGCGCCCGCATATAATCAATGGCATTAGAGGCATATGGGGGGGAAGTGACGATCAGATCTATAGAACTATCTTCAATCGGCAGGGCTTGGGCATCTCCAATCGAAATACGGGGTGGAAGACTGTCAGGCTCCGGCTCAAACAGCCCGGTCAGATAAGGCTGAACCCTGTCTGACGTCTTTTTCGGAAGACCTTTTAGATTCTGTTGAACTCGCTTTTCAAATTCTTCAAAAGGCGAATGCAATCGCTTGGTCAACAGTTTGATGCGGCGCGACGGTCTTCCGATGAGATCGCTTCCTATGATGGGCCGACCGGCTTGATCGAAGACGATTTTGGCCCTGTGTGGGCGTGTATGTGCCAGGTCGAAGGCCAAAGAGCATCCACCCGATTTTGTGATGATGATAGCTGAAAACGCGAGTCTGCAAAATGCCTTGATCTCCTCCTGGGGTATCTGCTCTATCTCGTTTGTAAGAGCCAGCAGGGCCATCTGTGTGTCATGGGCAAACCAGTATTCTACAAAATCGCGGGTTTTCGACTCCCAACGCCTTGCTAATCGCCTTTCTAACTCAGATCGGTCTTCATTGACAGCGCGTTTTGCCCTCTCCACAATTCCCCTGACAACCTGGAAAACCTGCCTGCTATCGAGTGACGTGACCTTGGTTTTGGTGAGCAGAAATGCAAGCGGATCAATATCAAAACCTATTCCGTAGCGCCCCAGCAGAAAGGCTTCAAGTACCGTTGTCCCTGACCCCATCATGGGGTCAAGCACGGCGTCGCCAGGACGGGTTAGTTCCTGGATGAACCTGTGTGGCAGTTGCGGCGGGAATTTGGCAGGGAAGGCATGGAAGTTATGAGACGCGTAGCTGCTGTCCTGACTATGAAAGTCGAAATCCTGGGAAAGAAGATCTACCATTCTTTCAAGATATGTCTGATCCTCTTGTTCAGCATCGGGGGACAGCAATTTCCCTTGATGAATGCCCATCTGAATAGACCTCTATGGTTAAGCCGACACCTGTAAGGCGGGCTGTTGAAGACATCTTAGTTGATTCAGAACCTGCGCGCAAGGGTTGTCGCATCATCGATACAATGAGATGTTGGCTAAATGGGCCATGCCGAAAAGACGACATGGTTTTTGTAAAAAGTGGTTGCGGTATTATGTTGCCCTAAATATACTCTTAATAAATCAAACAAGGGAAGCCTTTAACATTTTATTGAAACGTTGAAGGATAAGAAGCCGAGCGACAAAGAGCGGATGACAAGTGAATTCTATTTAAAAACAAAAAGAAGATAATTTCAACAAAAAAGGGTAATTTTAAAGAAACGAATGCGGATGGGGGTGTCATCCTCAGTGCCATGAAGGATAGACCAAAAGCCCGCTTGATTTTTAGGGCCAATGAAAGGAGGAGAATATGGAATGCGAAAAATGTAACGCTGCGATCGAAGCCGGAGAGGAGAGGGAACACTACGGAAAGGTCCTGTGTGAGGACTGTTATATGGATGCCCTGTCACCGGCCCGGAGCTGTGATCCATGGGCGGTCCACAGCGCCAAAACCTTGAAGGAACAGACCGGGCAGAGCCAACTCAATGCGGTCCAGGAAAAGATCCTCACTATATTGAAAGAGACCGGCGGGGTCGAGCCCCGGGTACTTGTGGAACGGCTTCAGATAAAGCCTTCGGACCTGGAACGGGAGATGGCAGCCCTTCGACACATGGAGAAGGTCAGGGGGGAGCTGAGAGACGGGAAGAAGGTGGCGATACTCTGGTGAGCGTTTTGAGACAATTCGTTCGTTGCCAACCTGTCTCGGCCCGCAAACAAAAGCCATTTTGGTTTTCAGGTCTTCATTATGTATCTGAAACGAAGATACGTTAAAGATGATCGTCACTATATCCTCTGCGAATCCTATCGGGATGGGGATTGCTGGAGGTCCCGTCAGTTGATGGACCTGGGTCCCGACCCTGAGAGACACATTGTCTACCCCGGGGGGAACAGCTTCTATGTGGAGGAATCCATAGAGGACAGGCTTCGGGCAAAGGCGACCTCTTTTTCCAGCGATGAGGTTGAGAAACTCTTCATGCCGTTCATCGATCCTGAGATACGCAGGATCGTGGAGAGGTTTCAACGGCCCACAAGAAGCGAGGAGCGCCGTTATCGGTTGGGTCGCGATGCGCTTATGAAAGAGCAAAAAGGGCTCCATCCCTTTGATAAGCGCCGCCTCCACTACCTCCGTTGCGGCAGGGTGGATATTGGGAACCTGGACGCCAGGCCATGGAAATTCTTAAACGTGCTTCTGGATAGAAGTCGTGACGAGCTCGAAAATATCCTTGAAGGGATGGAAAAGGGGCTTCCTCCTCACGAGATTCGAGACTATATTTACACGGCACTCCATATGCAGAGCCATTTCAGCCATCTCCTGACGCGTCATCGGCCCGCATTCCTGGATTCGGAGAAATTGGACCATTATCTGGTAGAAGGTCTCTGCCGGCTGAACCGAGATCAAGCATTTTTTAAGGGGGTGGAGCACCATGAACCGGATGACCTCCATCCCTATCTGATCAGATATCTCATCCTCTATTTTGACAACGGGTTTGATCCACAAGGCGTCTGGAGCGAGACGGTCGAGGATTTCATATGGAAACACCGGTTTCACAAGCCCCCTCGTTCTCACTCAGGGATCTCCATGCCCGAGAAGGAGGCCTGTCAATGTCTCGGCATCTTACCCGAAGATTTCAAAAAGATGGACCGGAAGGCGCTGATTCGATGTTATCGGCAACTTGCCAAGGAAACCCATCCTGACCGGGGGGGTGATGAGGGGACCTTTATTCAGATCACAGCGGCCTATGAACACCTTTTAAGTGTTAAAAATTGATGGTCCCGTAAAAAGCCATCATTTGGGACGGCACAGTAATCCCGCCAGGCGGGACAGATGGCGTTTTTACGAAGCCGTCAAGAAAGGAGAACAAACCAATGGTAGAGGCGGACGGGAAGATCTTTGAATGGGAGAGCCCGGATCATATCCGGACCGACTTCCTTGAGACGTTTGCGTTTGACAGCCCAGATCAATACATCAGGACGGAGACCGCCGAGTTCATCGCCTCCTGCCCGTTCAGCGGCCTGCCGGATGTGGGTCGTCTGATTATCGAGTATTATCCCGAGGGGGGCAAATGCATCGAGTTCAAATCCCTCAAGTATTATGTGGTCAGCTTCCGCAATGTGGGCCTCTTTCAGGAGGGTGTAACCCAAAGGATCTACACAGACCTCAAGGAGAAGCTAGCCACGAATCGCCTGAAGGTGACCACCATATACAATACGCGCGGGGGATTCGATACCACCTGCAGTGAGGGGACCTTGTAACCCCTTTGTTGCATAAATAAAATGTCAAACTAGGCTTAAAAACTACAAATACAGGCTATCCCTTCGTTCTTAATGCTCTTTTGGAATTCACTGCAGGTGGCATCTTGACAGCATGAAAAGAGAGCCATTTTATTTACCCAAAGGGAAAGCCGATGATACCGCATCTACTGCGTTGTCGAGGGTTCGACGGCCCCGCCGGGCGGGGCAGCTTCACCCGCGACGCCTAATATCTGCGGCATCCTTGACTTTTGCAACGTTGGGGTAACCTCAGCTGCCTGAATCAAGCCCCTTTCGGGTCTCTTTTGCCATGCCGGCCGGGGGCGGTCCATCATCGGGTCCCACGGTGACGAGCACATATTTGCCCGGAAGAATGATCTCCCGGGCCGCACGCCGAATTGCCTCCGGGGTGACCGCCCGGATCTCCCGGATGTAGGTGGGGAGGTGGTTGTAGCCCAGGCCGTAGAGCTCGTCCAAGGTCATCTGCATGGCCTGGCTGCCGTTGGTCTGAAGCCCTATCAGAAGATTTCCCAAGAGATAGCTCTTGGCTGCTTCCAACTCCTTCTGTGTCAGACCGTGTTCTCTTATCCGGTCCAACTCCGCAAAAATCCCCTGTGTCGCCATCTCCACTTTCTTGGGATCGCATGCCATGTAAGCGCCAAACGCCCCTGTTCCGAGCCCCGGGCTCCTGAACGCGGTGATGGCATATGCCAGGCTCTGTTTGTCCCTCAGCTCGGAGAACAATCTCCCCCCCTGACCGGCAAGGGCCCTCTCGACGAGGGCCATGGGGGGGCTATTCTTGCTCCCGATGCCTGCCCCCAGGTATCCCACAACCAGGTGGGTCTGGGCCCCCGGCCGCTTCAGATGGGCCATCCGGACCTTTTTCACAGGAGGTTCCGGGGCGACGCGCGGCAGTTTATTTTTCGAAGGAGGAAAGGTCCCGAAGAGCGTCTTTACGTAGGGGACCAGCTGATCCTTGTTCAGGTCTCCCACCACGGTCAGGACAAAGTTGGACGGGATCGCAATGGATCGATACCATGTTTCAAGGTCCGACCGGGTGATGGCCCGAATGGTCTCGGCGGTCCCGGTCCGTGGATGCCCGTACGGAGTGTTCGGATAAAGGGTCTTGTAAAACAGGTCGAACAGCTCCTGGGTGGGCCGGTCCTTTTTGGCCTTGATGCCTGCAAGGATATCCTCCCTCACCTTCTCTATTTCTGACGGCGGGAAGCTGACGTTTTGCACCACATCGGCCAGTAGTTCCAGCCCGGCATACAGGTCCTTGCTCAGGAATTTGCCTGAAACGCCGAGGCTGTTTCTTCCTGAAAACCCGTTCAGGCTCCCTGCCCACGATTCTACGGTGGCGGCAATCTCGGCAGCGCTTCTCTCCCGGGTCCCCCGGGTCAGCATGTTGGCTACAAAACCGGAGATGCCCCATTCCCCATCCTTTTCAAGTCGCGTTCCACCCAGGAAGGCGCCGGTCATGGACACCTCCGGGATACGATGGTTCTCTTTGACGATCAACCGCATGCCGTTGGGGAGGACCACCATGGCGGCCTTTAGTTCCCCTTGAGCCTCTTTGACCGCTTTGGGGGACGGTTCCTGAGCGGGCTGTGTGAACAGCTCCGCCACTGCCTTGTTTTCCAGGGCGATGTCGGTTCC
>CAZACO010000319.1:0-5466 GCA_964483185.1 uncultured Desulfobacteraceae bacterium | reverse complement strand
CCGAACGTATGGTAAAAATCACCTCACCTGATGCCGACATTATGCTCTTTGACGGTCGTGTGCTGGCTCAAAACGGCTGGTTTGTGGTTCGCAGTTTACTCCCGACAGGAAAAACAGGCAAGGTTCTGACCTGGACAGTTGAACCGAATGCCATAAAAGGATGGGTAAGAGAGCCAAATATCGGTTTCTCTCAGGTGGGCTACCTCCCTTCGCAACCAAAAGTCTCTGTTATTGAACTCGACAAGAAAGACAAACCGCTTGCAAAAGCATCTCTATATAAAATAGGTGACGACGGCAAAGCTACCGAAGTGTTCAGCGGCAAAATAGTACCCTGGGGTGACTATTTTAAATATCACTATGTAAAATTCGATTTTTCTTCAGTTAACACCCCCGGTATTTACTATATTCAGTACGGCGACTTTAAAACAAATAACTTTTTAATAGAGAATAACGTTTACGATCACATCACCGACGCCACCAGCGATATATGGATCCCGATACATATGAATCACATGTTCGTAAACGAGGCTTACAGGGTGTGGCACGGTGAACCTTTCAAGGAAGGTTATCTCCAGGCTCCGCCAAACACCGATCATTTTGACATGCACAGGCAAGGACCAACAACCGACACCAGGTATAAAGGGATGGAACTGATCCCGGGATTAAACACAGGCGGTTTTTTCGACGCCGGAGATTTTGATATCGAAACAGGATCAAACATTGGAGTGGTGCAGAACTTTGTCCAGACATGGGAATATTTCAAACCCTTGCGCGATCAGACTTTTGTTGATGAGAAGCAACGTTATGTCGACCTTCACCGCCCGGATGGGACGCCCGACATATTGCAGTTTATTGAGCACGGAACATTACAACTGGTAGCTCAGGCAGAGATTATCGGCCACATGGCGCAAACTCTCTCTAACTCTGTTCTCGATAATTACCATCACCTTGGTGACGCTGCCTCAATAACTGACGGCCTTCCTTATAATCCGAACCTTGGCCCTTACGAAGTAGCACGTGACGGCAGGTCGAGCGGAGTTAAGGATGATATGTGGGCATTTACAAGCCGCAATCCAGGCCTCGATCTCAGGGCAGCAACTATGTTTGCCGCAGCAAGCCGGGCCTTGAAGGGATATAACGACGATCTTTCTGCAAGAGCCCTGCAGCAGTCAAAAAGACTCCTGGAAGAGGCAACGGAATTACTTGCCAATCAGCCCCAGGATCGCCCTGCCAGGGGCGGCGGATCAGCAAATATGGCCACCTATCTTCAACTGTACATCTCAACCGGGGAGCAACAATATGTCGATAAATTTCAGGAACTTTTATGGCCTGCCCTTGAACTTAGCATTAGTGGCAACATACTGACGGCATTACATGCCATACCGCACATGGACGCACCCTACAAAGAAAAGCTCCGGCCGTATGTTATTAAGTACAAAGAATATATCGAAGGGCTTGAAAAGGATAATCCCTACGGAGTACCCATCGGACTTGGTAACTGGGCAGGAAGCGGAAGCGTGGTGAGCTTTGGTACGACCGTTTGCTTTGCCAGTGTACAGTTCCCTGATATTGTTGACGCCAGCCATGCTTTTAAGGCCACCAATTGGCTATTTGGCTGCCATCCGTATCACAATTATTCGTTAGTGGCAACGGTGGGCGCCACTCGTCCCAAGGCAGTCTTTTACGGTAATAACAGGGCTGATTTCTCATTTATCCCGGGCAATGTTGCTCCGGGCATATTATTCAGACAACCCGACCACTTTGAAAACTATGACGACTGGCCATTTATTTGGGGACAAAACGAGGGCACGATTGGGGGAAATACAAGTTATTTAATTTTTGGATCAGCCTTTAAGAATCTATTAAATTAAACAGGTTGTTGTTTAATCTGTATTAAAAGCTGAAAACAATTCTGTATGTTTTGACCACACCTTTATAATCAAATTGCACGACAGCCGTTCCGGCTTTCGATTACGCCTGCGTAACAGCCACTTTTACATCCGGGTCGCCTGCAGATGCCGATAAGACAGGTATTCCGGTTACACTGGACGGAAGTTTACGGGTAGTCTCATAAAGATCAAGGCTGACAATACCGTTGGCATTTGTGGACCTGACTGGAGTGACGGCCAGATTAAAGGTCTCTCCATTGCTGAAATATTGTTTTATCATAAATTAACCATTGTTCCTCTTAATACAACAGGTTGCTGATTTCCTAATCCACTTCGGGCCCTTGCCGGATTTTTTGGTTCGATGGCAATTTTTACTTCATTATTTTGTTCCGAAAACTTACAAACAATGGTTTCGGCACCCAGGGTTTCTTCCACAAACCGGCCTGTAATTTCCAGCGTTCTTTCTTCGGTCCAGGCGTATTGAGCAGCCACTTTTATTGCCGGCGGCAAAATGGTATAATTTGCATCAACCGATTTGGAGAAATTACTGCGCGGAGGTGCTAAAAGCGAAGCCGATGAAGTATTTGAAACCAGCCATTCTTTTTCACCTGCTTTGATGGACGAAACGGTGTTGTCTCTTTTGATGGCAAAAGTGCAGTTCCCGTCTTTAAATGATAAATAGACAGACTGAATTTTATTGTTATTTTCTGAAAGAATAAATTCCTTCCCAGAAACTAACTTTTCAAGACCCGATTCTGAAGATTTTTCAAATCCGGGACTGATATTTAAAGCGGCTGCCTTTTTTGTCATTTCATCCTGAAATGCAGTAGTAGGCGCCATTGGTTTGTCTGACATAATAGCCGGAATCAGGTAATTATGCATCAGGTCGAGTTGTTTTTGCGTGTTTGTATTATTGGCAGTGAACACGACAATGGCATCTTTATCAGGGATGAGCACCACAAACTGGCCTCCCATTCCATCAACCCTTACGGTGTTGTTTTTACCACGCCACATCTGGTAAGCGTATCCCTGTCCCCAGTCGTTAAGTCTTCTTTTTTCTTCAGGTTCATCCGAATTTTTAATCTTAAAAGCGGTAGCCTCTTTTATCCATTCTTTTGGGATTAATTGTTTGCCGTTCCAAACTCCACCATTCATAAGCAACTGACCAAATTTTGCCATGTCTTCAGTCCTGAGCCTTAGGCCAATCATTCCCATGGAAATCCCCTGCGGATTCAGGTCCCAGTCGATTCCGCGTATTCCCAGCGGCTTAAAAATCCGTGGCATGAGGTAATCAAATACTGTTTCGCCGGTAACCTGCTGAACAATGGCCGAAAGCATAAAAGTAGCCATGTTATTGTATTTGAAAA
Organism: uncultured Desulfobacteraceae bacterium; assembly: GCA_964483185.1. Classification (GTDB taxonomy): domain Bacteria; phylum Desulfobacterota; class DSM-4660; order Desulfatiglandales; family Desulfatiglandaceae; genus CAZACO01. The sequence continues at coordinate 2,210 of CAZACO010000319.1, read as the reverse complement.
CTGTACCCGGTTTATACTTTGGTTCCGTTGATATAAAATGAGTTATCCAGTCTCCACCAGCACCCCAGGCGCTTGGTTCGGGGTCCTGACCTGCTGACATAGTTAACAGGTCTTTTACTGTCATTCCTTTCATGTATTCACTGATAGAATCGGGAAGCGAATAAGGGAAGAATGATATGATTTTGTCAGTCACTTTCAGCTTGTTCTCCGAAACCGCAAGACCGACTGCAGTGGCGGTAAAAGTTTTACTGGCCGAAAACATGATGTGTTTGTATTCAGGTCCATAAGGTTTCCACCAGCCTTCGGCAATAACTTTTCCATGCCGGAGCATCATAAAACTGTGATTTTCAAGACCGCTTGTATCGCATGCATTTAAAAACTGAACAATTCCTTCAGAAGAAACGCCTTCCTTTTCGGGAGTGCTTCGCGGAAGTTTTTCAATTACTTGTGCAGCCACCTGTGTTTGAAAACACAACGTGGTCACAGCTATCATAAATATTATATGCAGTGTTTTCATAAATTTTCCCTTTCAGTATTTTTTGATTTAGTGTCGTTTAGTTTAACATTCCTTCAGCTTAACCCCCAGGCTCGTGATATCCCGCGGCGCTGAAAAGCAGGTTATCAGGTCTTCAGCCTCTTTGAATTTTCCTTCGAAAATACGTTGACGAACCTGGGGCACCGCATTCAGTGCATTGGTATTATCGTTGCGCGATGGACCTCCAATACACTATTGAAGGTCAGCAGTACAAAAACAAAAAGCAGAAGTTCAAATCTCACTTTAAATTTTACCATATCTTATTTTTAATAATTAAATTAATCAATTTACTTGCCTTTGTATTTAAGAAGATAAACCTGTATTATAATTCCGTTTTTAAGTTTGTTATCAAATACGGTATCTGTTTTTATAAGCTCAGATTCTGATAATACGAGCTCAAGATTTTCTATATTCAATTCCAGATCGTGAAATCTGACAGCACAAAATTCTTCTCCAGGCTGGAGAAATTCTCCCGGCTTATTATATTGATGTACTTCACGGAAGGCATCAACATTCGACATTTCTGCCTTAAGCCAATAATGACTTAATCCCGAATTACCGCTGTATTCTACCATTGGGCCGGCAGTTACTTCTGTAATGTGCAATATTTTCCTTATTTCCGGATAAGTGGTGGAGATATATTCGATGGTTTGTTTATAGGGCCCATATGAAAAATGAAAAATGGAAATAGAAATCCTTATTCCAAGGATTATGATAATCGATATTAAAAGTATTTTCAGCCATTTTATCTTCATCTGGATAAACAGAATAGTAGGTGGGATAACAAGCATAGTAACTATGGTCATGACATACCTGTTGGATAAAATTGGTTGTGAAAACAAAGAAATAATCGTAACAAAAAGCAGAGTCCCCAGAAAAATAAACAGAGAAAGCCACAAAACTAAGCGATACTCAGAAAACGATTTTGTAAAACTTTTATAAATGGTAAAAACAATAAGACTATAAATCAAAATAGTCATTGAAGTGGAATAATTGGTTGTCCAGAATTGTTCGGTGAATGGAATTTTAAAACAAGAAAGAATATCATTGAAACTAACTTCAGGAGCCCAAAAAGCATGTTGAACTTTTTTGATTTGAATAATAAATATAAAGAGCCATGGGAGAAAAAGTAAAGTTGCTAATAGTAATGAGAATAAATGAGAAAGCCACTTTTTATTTTTTGTCAGAATCAAGTATGAAAAAACGAACATATTTGCCACAGCCGCAGCAGCCATACTATAATAGTGGATATACATGGCTAATACAGTGAAAATAAAAAGAAGGGCCAAATCGCGGTTTTTCCCCGTTCTCATGAATAAGCAGGAATAAATAAATACCCCTGTTACTGAAAATGCAGCCCAGGTGTACATTCTGGCCTGGTGAGAGTAGGCTGCCAGCATAGGAATTGAAATTAACATCAGGCAAAACAACAGCGCACCTTGTTTGCCAAAAATACGTTGACCGGCAAAATATCCCAGTAATATTGTTGATAAAACCCCCAGAACTGAAAATAACCGTAATGTTGTAACGTTTGAACCGAACAAAGCAGTAAAAAATCTTAATCCCAGGTAATATAATGGAGGATGTAAATCGTTTTTAAACTTAGCATAAATGTCAGGAAAGGAACCATCCAACATTGATTTGGTATATATCTCATCACTCCACAAATCACTGA
>CAZACO010000318.1:0-5468 GCA_964483185.1 uncultured Desulfobacteraceae bacterium | reverse complement strand
TTTGCGAGCGTTGCGCCTTTGCGCGAGATTTTGACTTTTTACGAATGCATCAAGTTTCCAGTTTCAAAATAGACGGCTCAGCGGTACGGGATCAGCTTCGCCACCTGTTTCAGGTTCGTCGCATCCACTAAGCTCGATTTCCTGAGATTCCGCTTCCGTTTTGTACTCTTTTTCGTGAGAATGTGACTTGAAAAGGCCTTATTTCTCACAATCTTACCCGAACCGGTGGTCTTAAACCTCTTGGCGGCCCCACGGTTCGTCTTTATCTTCGGCATCCTTTACCTCCATCCGCAGGCGTGAGATCTTTACCGGTACGAACACCCCTATCTAACCAGCTATGTGCAGGGTTGCATGAAACGTACCGGTCGTCAAAACCTCATCCTAACATTCCTTATTTTGGGATAACGACCATTGTCATCCTGTTCCTTGCCTCCCTGGTGGGCGGCTGTTCTATGGTTCCATCCTCCGAGACCTCTTCAGCAACCCGCTTGAGTATCTCTTCACCGGCATTCATATAGGCCATCTCTCTCCCCCTGAAGAAGACGGTCACTTTAACCCGATGCTTCTTCTCAAGGAACTTCTTGAGGTTCTTGATCTTGAAGCCGAGGTCGTGATCCTCAGTGTGGGGGCGGAGTTTGATCTCTTTCATCTGGCCGCCACGGCTCTTCTTTCGAGCCTCCTGAACTTTCTTGCTTGTCTGGTATCTGAACTTCCCGTAGTCCATGACCCGACAAACCGGGGGGTCCGAATTGGGTGCAACCTCCACAAGGTCAAGCCCTTCAGCTTTCGCCACTTCCAAGGCCTCACGTAAGGATAAGATCCCCAATTGTTCGCCTTCAGCAGAGATCAATCGCACCACGTTTGAACGGATCCGTTCATTTATCCTGACGTCATCAGATTTTTTTACTATGGTCATTACCTCCTTTGTTCAGATTCTTCTCTTATCAGGTCAATAAACGCCTCCGCCTGCATCAGCGAAAGATTTTGACCGCTCCTCTGTCTTGGGGTTACACCGTTATTATCGCATTCTTTATCTCCAATAATCAACATATAAGGGACTTTATTCATTTGCGCCTCTCTCACCTTAAGGCCCAGCTTTTCATTTCTGAAATCGGCCTCGACTCTGACATCCGCATCTGTCAGGGCCTTCAGGACCTTCTCACCGTGGGGAATATTCCTGTCCGTTACCGTGAGTATGGAGGCCTGTACCGGTGAAAGCCATGTGGGGAATGCGCCCGCATAGTGTTCGATCAACACCCCGATAAATCTCTCAATAGCGCCTAAGATCACCCGGTGAATCATCACGGGCCGGTGTTTTTCCCCGTCTTTTCCGATATACGTAAGATCGAACTTTTCAGGAAGTGTGAAATCACACTGGATGGTCGCGCACTGCCATTTCCTTCCCAGCGCGTCTTCCAGTTTGACGTCAATCTTGGGACCATAGAAGGCCCCGTCCCCTTCGTTGATATCGTACTGCAAATGATCATCATCCATGGCCTTGATGAGGGCCTTGGTAGCGAGTTCCCAGTCCTCATCTGACCCGATCGATTTTTCCGGGCGGGTGCTGATCTCCAGGTCATACTCAAACTGAAAGATGGCCATCACCTCTTTGACAAAATTGAGCACACCCTTTATCTCGGCGTTGAGCTGCTCCGGCGTGCAGATAATATGGGCGTCATCCTGGGTGAACTCCCGCACCCTGAAAAGGCCGTTCAAAACACCGGAACGTTCATGCCGGTGAACCGTTCCCAATTCAAAGTATCGTTTGGGCAGATCCCGGTAACTCCTTAATTTGGAGCCATAAATGAGCATATGCGACAGACAGTTCATCGGCTTGATACCGTAAGACTGCTTATCGATCTCGGTAAAATACATGTTCTCCCGGTAATTCTCGAAGTGACCCGACTTTTTCCACAGTTCCGTCTTCAGGATCTGTGGACCTCTCGCCAGTTCGTATCCCCTTCTCAGATGCTCCCGTATCTCAAATTCCTCAAGGATATGCCGCAACATGGCGCCTTTGGGATGCCAGACGATCATCCCGGCCCCGATCTCTTCATAGGTGCTGAAAAGCCCGAGCTGGGGTCCCAGTTTGACGTGGTTTCGCTTTTTCGCCTCTTCGAGCCAGTACAGATGTTTCTTCAGGGTCTTTTGATCGGGAAAGGCCACACCATAGATACGGCTCAGCATGGGCCGCTTTTCATCCCCCCGCCAGTAGGCGCCGGCGACCTTGGTCAGATGAAAGGCCTTGATCATCCCTGTGGACGGGATATGCGGCCCCCGGCACAAGTCCGTGAAACTGCCCTGCGTGTAAAGAGAGATATGATCAGCACCCAGGTCTCTGATCAATTCGATTTTGTAATCCTCATCCTGATCCTTGAAGAAACCGATCGCATCCTGACTCGCCATCTCTTTTCTGGTAAAGGGAAGATCGGTCTGGATGATTTCTTTCATCTTTTCTTCAATGGCAGGGAGATCATCCTCTCTGAACGGACGATCATAATCAAAATCATAATAGAATCCGTTTTCAATGGCCGGGCCGATAGTGACCTTTACACCCGGAAAGAGTTCTTTAACGGCCATTGCCATGACATGAGACGTGCTGTGCCGGAGGATTTCGAGGCCCTCCTCGGACTGCAGATAGACAGGCTCCAGTTCGGCTCCGCCTTCGATGGCGGCCGAGAGATCCCGCAATACCCCGTTTACCTTTGCGGCCACGACCCTGTCAAGCCCTCCAACCTTCAGGTATTCCAGGGCCTCCCTGGCCGGCAGGGATTCTGCCTCAAGCTGCTCGGGCGATTTTCCTTTTAAATGGATGGAAAACGTCTTCATTTCACCTGCCCATCAAAGAAAATAAGGCATCCGAAGTACATGATCACTTCTCAAGATGCCTCATGAAATCTTCACTTAAATTAACAACGTACTTGGATATCTTGTGTTAAAGAAACAGATTTTGAGGTTATCGTCTTAATGATTCATGATCACTCCGCTGGCAGGATGAGGTCACGCTGCCCGTCGTGTAAAATCCCCTGATACCATCTCCTATGGTGCCTGGGAATTTAACAAGACGCGTTCTTTTCAGCCCCCGCACGGTGATGTCAAGTGACCGAATTCAGATAATTTTGTCTTTATAAACAATAACGTAATGAAATGCAAGCAAAAAGTGATCTTACCGCTGATTCCATGGCTCTTGGCCTCGCTGCAACACGGAATTTTCAGAAACAGCACCGATAAGGGTGGAAAACCATTTGAAAAACTTCATGTAACAGATATAAAGTGGTTAAAAATTGGGCTGACAGGTGCCGCTGCCGGATGACCCTCAGCGGAGGATCTCCCGACGATCAAACCGGTATCGGCGCAATTACCTGGGAAGAAACGAACATCCAGGTTACCAGCAAGGCATTGACCAAGGCCCCAAGGTAGATCTTGCCTGTAAGCTGGTAAAACCAGGTGGAGATGGGTGTGGTTATGATCAAAACGCCGATGATGTGGAACAGGTTGATCACGAATGAAACAAACATCCCCCCGGGTCCGACAAGGGGGATAAACCCTGTGGTCAAGAGCGGCACATACTGAATCATCAGAAAGAGGATCAGAGGGGCAATCAGGGCAAAGGTATTGGTGGACGACCATGCGATGAAGGTCCTGAACCAGGTCCTTTTTTGGGGCCTTCGAAGCTGGCCGTGCAGAAATATCCCCATCAGCACAAAACCGACCAGGATAAAGGGAAAGTATACGAGGCACAACAGGGCCCGGTAGGGCGTCAGGTCGCTGGCAAAGGGAAAGATAAACCTGAAATCCACGATAAAGATCTGCTCAAGGAGGTGTTCGCTGACATAGGCAAACGCAAACAGGATGGCGGCCAGCAGAATCGTCTTGCCCGTGACGGCGCTATCTAATGCGAAACGGTCCTCTCTATAAGAAACGCCGAGATCCGCTAAGGTGAGCCCGCTCTTCGCTGCCCGCTTCCTGAACCAGCGCCGGAAGATCAGAAAGCCGATGATATTTATCCAGAAAAACCACCAGACAATACCATTGACCATCATCATGGGAAAGGCCTTGTCGATCGGCACCAGATAAATATGAACGGCAAAAAGGACAAGGATGAGGGGGAGAAAGAGCCACATGAGCAGGCCGTTGATCCCGACGAATTTGAAATAGGTCTTCCCGGAGCAGGCGTATGAACCGGAAACGGGGCCTTGGAGAGGGCTGAAAAACCGTGTCCTGAGCAGCATGAGACCTAATGGAAGAAGAGAGGCAAAGCAGGACAGCATGGCGATCAACGTGGCCCACTCCTTGATCTGCCAGGTCTGCCTGTTTGGGTCAATCCAGTACATGCCCGGGGGATGAAGCGCCTGTTTCATCCACGACAAGGCCTCTGCGATGGCAGCGAGGCTGTGGGATTCCTGGATGTGAATGGTACGTGGCACAAAGACCCGCCGGGCCGTACCGTCGTTGAAATCTCCGTAAGTCTTTCCGAATTCTGGATTCTTAACCGGGAAAGCCTTTATTGTTTGAGGTGTGCTCATCCATTCCGCTTCAAAGTGTCGGGTTCCTGTCATCCTCTTTCGGAATTCATCCCACCGTCCCAAGATCATCAGCATATTCTTCGGACGCGTCAAGGTGGCATCCAGCGTGTAGGCAAAGCCGGTGATGACCAGCGCCTTTACGGCCGGATCCGCCAAGGCTACGGCGTACGCCATCTCAGCGCCCAGGCTGTGTCCCATCATGCCTACCGAGTCGGCATTCACAAACGGCAGAGCCATCAGATACTTTAAGGAGGTGAGGCCGCCATAGCTTATGTCAAAATCGAGGTCGGTCGGGTTATTCGGGATACCCGAATTTCCCCTACCGATGGCATCAATATTAAGTACGGCAAAACCCCTTTTTGCCAACTCGATACAACAGGCGTCACCCGTCTCCCGGTTGTTCTGGTAGCCGTGGATGTACACCACCCCTGGCACACGATTATCAGGTGAGGCCTTCGCGGGGACAAGTAGTTTGGCCCGAACGGGGATTCCATTGAAATTCTGATAGGTTACATTGGTGACCAACACGCGTCCAAAATCGGTTTGCATAAGAGACGCTGTAACGACCGCGCCTACCATGACAACCAGACAGATAACAAAAACCATGAATGCCTTGTTACCGTGCCCTGTATCAAAAAGACGTTTTGTATCCATCCTGTCTTCTCCCCTCCTCCCAGAGGTCCTGTCGCAGCAAAACACTCCCCACCACGCGAGGGACAATTAGTGATTTCATGATTAAACCCCAACGTTGCAAAAGTCGAGGATGCCGCAGATCTTAGGCGTCGTGGGTGAAGCTGTAGTACTTTACCGCGAACCCTCGACAACGCAGGAGATGCGGTATCCTCGGCTTTCCCGCAGGGTAAATAAAATGGCTGTTTTTTCCTGCTTTCAGGATGCCACCTGCAGTGGATTCCAGGAATGCATTAAAAAATTGGAAAATAG
>CAZACO010000317.1:0-5473 GCA_964483185.1 uncultured Desulfobacteraceae bacterium | reverse complement strand
GGCATATGGGCGCCGGTCGCCTACATGCTTCTCTATGCCGTAGGGGTGTGCCTCTTTCTACCGGGCACCCTTCTCACCGGGTTAGGGGCCGCGATATTCGGGCCCTATTGGGGGTTTCTCTATGTGTGGATCGGGGCGATGCTGGGTGCGAGCGCGGCCTTTACCATCGGCAGAACCCTCGGCAGGGAATTCGCCGCTTCTCTCATAGGCGACCGGTTGAAGAAATACGATGACGCTATCGAGCGTAACGGCTTTGCGACCGTGCTCTATCTGCGCCTCGTCTATTTTCCTTTCACCCCCATGAATTTCGGGATGGGACTGACGAAGGTGCGATTCTGGGACTATTTCTTCGGTACGGGTCTGGGCATCATCGTCGGGACCTTCATCTTCACGTTCTTCGTTGGGACGGTGAAAGAGGTATGGGCCTCCGGAAACTGGCAAGAGTTGCTCTCTGTCAAGGTGTTTTTCTCGGTCGGTTTGTTCATCTTCTCGTTCTTCATCCCGAAGATCATCAAAAAAATCAAGGGGTAGGAGACGCAGGCTTAACGATCGCTTTTGGTGCCCCTTCTGCCGATGGCGTAGGTGCCGATCTTACCGATGAAAGGCAGAACAAGCATCCACGGGAGGGTGAGGCGGGATGGATCCCGAAACTGGTTCAGGCCGATGGTCATCTGTTCGTGACCTTTTGTTGGCTGTGATCGGTATGTTCCAAACAATCGATCCCACCACGGGAGGTTAAACCCGAAGTTGCTGTTGGTCTCATTGGGAAAAACAGAGTGGTGGACCCGGTGCATATCCGGTGTGACCACCAGAAGTCTCAGCACCCGGTCAAGTCCCAACGGGACAAAGAAATTGCCGTGGTTAAACATGGCGGTCCCGTTCAGGAGTATTTCAAAGATGATGACCCCGACGGCAGGAGCTCCCAGCACGGTGATGGCGACTGCCTTGATCCCCAGCGAGATGATGATCTCAATCGGATGGAAGCGCGTACCGGTTGTAAGATCATAGTCCATATCCGCATGATGCATCATATGCAGTCGCCACAGAACAGGGACTGCATGAAACATCACATGTTGCATGTAGATAACAAAGTCAAGTATGATGACGGTTAGAACCACTTCTACCCAGAAGGGCCATTGAATCAGATTAAAAATGCCCCAGCCCTGACGTCCGATCCATACGGAGATTCCCACTGCGCCTGCAGGAAACAGAAGCCTCAACAGGAAGGTGTTGATAAACACGATGCCGATATTTCCGAACCATCGCGTTTTTTTCGACGTGGTCAGGGCCCGGCGGGGGACCATCAACTCAACGAGGGCAACGATCAAAAAAATACCAACGAAAAAGGCCATTCGAATCGTCGATTCATTTGTGATCACGAATTCTGTCATGGGATCTGCTCCTTCTTGACCATGCGACGTATCTGTTGAGGATCCTTTATCTGGGATGGATTTATGGTAACAGCACACCCGGTTGGTGTCAACTCACACCCGATCCCAACAGAAAAGACTTGAGCCTATGCCCCCTGGCTGATATTGTTCAGGGGTTCATTGAGTTAGTTGGGTTATTGAGTTCATTGGATTCAGGAGTCTTGTCTGGAGAGACAGAAACGGAGCGAACATGGAAATTGTAACGGATTATCTGGTCATCGGGAGCGGCATCGCCGGGTTGAGCTTTGCCCTGCAGGCAGCCAGGACAGGGACGGTGGCGATCGTAACCAAGAAGGAAAAGTCTGAAGGATCTACCAACTATGCCCAGGGCGGCATCGCCTCCGTGTTTGATCATGATGACAGCTTTGACCTCCATATCAATGATACGCTGGAATCAGGGAGCGGGATCTGCCACGAAGATGTTGTTCGGATCGTGGTAGAGGAGGGTCCGGCCAGGGTTAACGAGTTGATATCGATGGGAGTTCATTTTACCCGCCAGAAAGAAAACGGGGAGGCACTTGATCTGGGACGCGAGGGCGGTCACTCCAAACGCCGGATCGTCCACACCAAAGATCTGACAGGGAGGGAAGTGGAGCGCATCCTGCTCGAACGGGCGGCCGAGAATCAAAATATCCGCATCTATGAAAACCATATGGCGATCGATCTCATAACCAAATCCAAGCTGATCCGTCGCGGGATCATTAGCAGCGAAACGAGCGAAACCTGTTGGGGGGCCTATGTCCTGGATGTCAACCAGGCCGAAATCATCACCTTCCTTGCCAGGATCACGGTCCTGTCAACGGGCGGCGCAGGCAAGGTATACCGGTATACGAGCAACCCTGATATTGCCACCGGAGACGGGGTGGCCATCGGGTACCGTGCGGGCGCCAAGGTCGCCAACATGGAGTTCGTTCAGTTCCACCCAACGTGCCTGTATCATCCCTTGGCCAAGAATTTTCTGATCTCCGAGGCGGTCAGGGGCGAGGGAGGGGTCCTCTTGGATAAAAAAGGATATCCCTTCATGGAAAAATACCATCCCCTCAAGGATCTGGCATTCAGGGACATTGTGGCCAGATCAATCGACATGGAGCTGAAAAAGAGCGGGGATGAGTGTGTCTATTTAGATATCAGCCACAGGGGCGGGGAATTTATCATTGACAGGTTCCCCCATATCCACGAGACATGCCTGAAGTACCAGATTGACATTACCAAAGAACCGATCCCGGTGGTCCCTGCGGCCCATTACATGTGCGGCGGCCTCCTGACGGATGCATACGGGAAAACCAGCCTGGATCATCTTTACGCTATCGGTGAGGTTGCCTGCACCGGGTTGCACGGGGCCAATCGATTGGCCAGCAATTCTCTCCTTGAAGCCCTTGTTTTTGCAAGGCGGGCTGCCCTCAGATCGGCCGAGGAGTTGACGACCCAAAAAGGTGACCCCCTTCCCAAGGCCCCTCAGTGGGACCCGGGCAGTGCAACAGACAGTGAGGAGACGGTAGTGGTTTCACATAACTGGGATGAAATCAGGAGTTTCATGTGGAACTATGTGGGAATTGTGAGGACCAACAAACGGTTGGCACGGGCAAGAACACGGGTTGAAAATATCCAGGAGGAAATCAAAGCGTACTACTGGGATTTTTTGGTGACTCAGGACCTGCTTGAACTCCGGAACATTGCCCTGGTGGCCGAGTTGATTATCGGTTGTGCGTCCCTCCGGAAAGAGAGCCGCGGCCTCCATTTTAACCTGGATTACCCCTCGCAGGACAACATCCACTGGCGCCAGGATACGGTAGTGTGGATATGATTCCTAACGCGGATAGCCGCAACCAAAAATTTATCACACAGAGACACAAAGCACACAAAGGGTTTTTTCTTTAAACCGCCAAAAAAATGCCCGTCTCTTTGTGTTCTTGGTGGCTTCGTGTGAGTCAAGAAGGATTTATCTTACAGAGCCACAAAGAGATTTTCTTGTTTTCAGTGACAGAAGACCAAGGAATAAGGTACTAATATCCTCTGTCAAAATCAACCACATACTTGAGCGGCTTTTTGGCCACAAACCGGTGATAATTCTCGGCGAAAATCGGCACGATATCCTCCGGAAAACTGACTGCTGAATTGTGCGGCGTAATCAGGATATTGGGGAGTCCCCAGAGCCGGCTGTCCCTGGGGAGCGGTTCCTCTTCAAACACATCGAATACGGCGCCCCGAATCTGTTTTTGAGCCAGGGCGCGGGCCAGCGAACGCTCCGAAACGATCGAACCTCTCCCCACATTCATGAGCACGGCCGACGGCTTCATGGCCCGAAAGGCCTCATCCTCAAAGAGATGAAGGCTTTCGGAGGTCTGGGGAAGGGTGATGACGATATAATCGGGACCGGCCAGGAATTCTTTAAACCGGGTCCGGGTGAAGACACGGTCCACCCCGGGCACCGCTTCCTCGGAGCGTTTATACCCCCATACCTTCATGCCAAAGCAGTCCGCTGTACGGGCAATATGGCGCCCGATCGAGCCGAGGCCGCAGATACCGAGAAGCATGCCCCTAAGGGGCCGGTAAGGCATATCCTGCCAGCGCCTGTCTTGCTGATTATCACGGGTCTGGAAGGTGTGCCGCTCTAAGGCGAGGATATAGGCAAAGACATATTCACTCATGAGCGGGCCGAATACGCCCTTGATATTGGTCAGGATATAATCGGTGCGTGTTGAAAGGGTCACAAGCGGATCGACACCTGCATATGTGGACTGAACCCACTCAAGACGCCGGGTCGTACCTAATACAGGGACGATCCGATCCGGCTCGCCCAAAATGATGTTACAGTCTTCAATAAAACGTTCCGCCTCACCGGGAGTTCTGCAGGCCATAAGGTCCAGATCGGCAAAACCCAGCCTTTCAATCAACCTGGCATAGGGATCCGGGTCCTTGGTCAAGATGAGAAGTCTATTTTCTGCTTTCATCCTTTTCTGTCACGACCGGAAGAGAGGGCTTCTCGTTGACCACAAGCTGGAAGATATCCGGCCGGGCGTAGTGGCCCACAGCGTCAAAGTCGAACTTGCCTCTGGCAATCTCGCCCATATCCAGATCAGCGAATAAGATCCCTTCCTGGTCATAGAGGGGACCGGCCAAGACCTCACCCAATGGCGAAATAACGGTGCTTCCGCCACGGCACACAATCTCCGGGAGTTCAGCCAATTCATCGAGTCCCTCTAAATCGTCCGGATACATATCCTTTGAGACAAACTGGTTACAGCCCAAGACAAAGCATCGGCCTTCACATGCGATGTGGCGCAGTGTTGCGTGCCATGTATCCCGGTGGTCGGCCGTCGGGGCCAGATAGATTTCAACCCCTTTTCCATACATGGTCATCCTGGCTAAAGGCATATAGTTCTCCCAACAGATCAGCCCACCCACCTTCCCGATCTTGGTCTCAAGAACCGTCAAGGTGCTGCCGTCACCCTCTCCCCAGATCAGACGCTCGGACCCGGTCGGTTTGAGCTTTCGATGCGTACCCAGAAGCGCTCCGTCCGTACCAAAATAGAGGAGCGTACAATAGAGCGTGCCCTTGCTGAACCGGCTGTCTCGCTCGATAACGCCCACAGCCAAATAGACACCGGCCTCACGGGCTGCCTCGCCCAAGGTCTCCGTGGCAGGTCCAGGCACGTCAACGGCATTGGCCCAGTAGCGCTGAAAGGTCCGTCTCCCAGCCCCACTCCGACTGCCGACCACCGCGCCGAAACCGAGTCCCCGCGGGTAGGCCGGGATAAAGGCCTCGGGAAAAAGGATCAGATCCACGCCCTTATCTGCGGCCTCACGGATCAGCCCGCAGGCCTTCTCAATGCTTGCCTCACGGTTGAACAGGACCGGACTTGCCTGCACCACGGCGACCTGTACTGTTTTAAATTTTTCTCCCATTTTTCCCTCCATTTCCTGGGTGCTGGATACCTGTTTCCAGCCTTCTATCGCATGCCGGTGGTTTTTGCAAGGGAGATTTAGCGGGACCGGCGCTCAGAGGCCCGGCGAGAACGGCTGACAACAGAAAAAGGTTGACA
>CAZACO010000316.1:0-5476 GCA_964483185.1 uncultured Desulfobacteraceae bacterium | reverse complement strand
TCTTTGCCGCAGGCGAGGCGGCCTGCTGGGACCTGCACGGGTTTAACCGTCTGGGGGGAAACTCTCTGGCCGAAACCGTGGTGGCCGGCAAGATCGTGGGTGAAAAGATCGCTGAATTTCTGAAGGGATACGAGGTAACGTTCGATACCGGGATTGTAAAGGGTTGCATGGCCAGGGAACAGGAACGGATCGAACGGCTCATATCCGGCAAGGACGGCCGTGAGGACGTGTATCAGATCCGCAATGCCATGCAGGATGAGCTCATGGACCGGGTCGGGATCTTCCGGAACCACGACGATCTCCAGAAGGCCGTGGAGACCCTGCAGGAGATCTATGATCGGGCACAGAAGGTGGGACTTCATTCCAACGGGTTGGGGGCCAATCCTGAACTGGCCCTGGCGCTCAAGATAGAGGGGATGGTCCGCCTGGCCCTGTGTGTGGCTTACGGGGCACTGAAACGGACGGAGAGCCGCGGGTGCCACGCCCGGGACGACTATGACGCCCGGAACGACAGGGACTGGCTCAACCGCACCTTGGCGACCTGGAAGGAAGGAGAGACGCTCCCCACCCTCGACTATGAGCCTGCCTCCAAGGTGATGGATCTGCCACCGGGGAGCCGGGGATACGGGGCCACTAAGATCATCCCCCAGAACGGGGACGTTACAGGAGCATAAGATGGGAAGAAGACTGACATTCACTATATTTCGGTATAATCCGTTAGATTCCGACTCGATCCCGCACACGGATACCTTTCATCTGGAAGAGACGGACAGCATGACCCTGTTTATTGCCCTGACGCGGATCAGGGAAGAGCAGGATCCATCGTTGCAGTTTGATTTCTGCTGTCGGGCCGGGATCTGCGGGTCGTGTGCCATGGTGATCAACGGCAGGCCGGATCTTGCCTGCAAGAGCCTGACCAAGGAACTCCCTTCAGAGATCACCCTCATGCCGCTCCCGGTGTTCAAGCTGATCGGAGACCTGTCCGTGGATACGGGGACCTGGTTCAGGGCCATGAATGAAAAGGTCGGGTCATGGATCCATAGCGATAAGGCCCTTGATCCTGATGCCCAGGAAGAGCGGATGGACAACGCCCTGGCTGAAGAGATCTATGAACTGGAACGGTGTGTGGAGTGCGGTTGTTGCGTGGCATCGTGCGGCACGGCCAATATGAGGGAGGACTTTATGGGGGCCGTTGCCTTGAATCGGATTGCCCGCTTCATGCTGGACCCGAGGGATCAGCGGAAGGATAAGGAATATTTCGAGGTCATCGGGACGGATGAGGGGATCTTCGGCTGCATGGGGCTTCTGGCCTGCGAAGATGTGTGTCCCAAGGATCTCCCCCTGCAGGACCAGCTGGGCATCCTCCGGCGAAAGATGGGGTGGACCGCCGTGAAGCATCTGTTCCGGTTTGGCTAACAGCTTTTGCTGGCAACCTGTTAAGCTCATAAGACCTTTGAAAGAGGTCTCGCCACCATAACTGGCCTCCCTTTTTCCCGAGTTTCCCTGACTACACCCCGAACGCGCACGTCACCTTCGTAACCCCCAATGGCGGGTAGCCGATGCAAACCAACGACAAAAAGGTAATTTTCGGCTGGGCCATGTATGACTGGGCCAATTCGGCCTTTGCCACCACGGTGATGGCCGGATTTTTCCCGATCTTCTTCAAACAGTTCTGGAGCGTCGGCGCCGACACCACACTGAGTACGGCCCGATTAGGGCTGGCAAATTCCGTTGCAGGGGTTGCCGTAGCCCTTTGCGCACCCGTATTGGGCGCCATTGCCGACAAGGGGTCCTCGAAGAAGAGGTTCCTCCTCTTTTTCGCGTTTATCGGCATCGTCATGACGTTGGCCCTATACATGGTTTCCAAAGGGAACTGGCCCATGGCCGTCCTGTTGTATGTGCTTGCAAATGTTGGCTTCTCAGGGGGGAATATCTTCTATGATGCACTGATCACCGGAGTTGCTTCCGAGAAAAGGATGGATTTAGTCTCAGCCCTCGGCTTCTCTCTCGGATATCTGGGCGGAGGCATCCTTTTCGCAACCAATGTTTGGATGACCCTCAGTCCTGCCACATTCGGGTTTGCAGGTCCAGGGGATGCGGTTCGGTTTTCTTTTCTGACCGTGGGTATCTGGTGGGCAGTCTTCTCGATCCCGCTGATACTGTTTGTCAGAGAACCTGCCCGGGTGGAACGAGGATCCAATATAAACATGGTGAAGGGAGGCCTCGTTCAATTACAAAAGACCTTTCAGGAGATCCGCCATCTGAAAACCATTCTTCTGTTCCTGGTGGCCTACTGGCTCTATATCGACGGTGTGGATACCATCATCCGAATGGCGGTCGATTACGGCATCTCTATCGGTCTCAAATCCAATGACCTCATCGTCGCACTCCTCATTACCCAGTTCGTGGGCTTCCCGTCGGCCATCGGATTCGGCTTTCTCGGGGGCAAAATCGGCGCCAAGCGGGCCATTTTTCTGGCAATCGCGGTTTACCTTTTTGTCACCATTTGGGCCCCTTTTATGCAAAGCAATACCGAATTCTACGTCCTGGCCATTATGGTCGGTCTGGTCCAGGGCGGCATCCAGGCATTAAGCCGTTCCTTTTACGCAAAAATAATCCCTATCGACAAGTCAGCCGAGTATTTCGGCTTTTACAACATGATAGGGAAGTTCTCCGCGGTGATCGGCCCGGTATTTATGGGCGGCGTCGGGCTTTTGGTCAAATCGATCGGATATTCCAGCAACCTGGCATCACGAATAAGCATCACATCCATCTCCCTCCTCTTTATAGCAGGGGGAATCCTCCTCTTTTTCGTCAATCAGGAGAGAGGTAAACAGGAACTCAGATACCTGTCCACAGGAAGTGCCTGAAATGAGTCCCGCAAGGCGGGATGCCTAAAATTAAAGAAGGTGATGGGACATGATCAGCGAACTGATACGGAAGAACAGGAGTTACAGGCGATTCTTCGAAGAGAAGGCCGTACGGCTTGAAACCCTTAAAGAACTCGTGGCCCTTGCCAGGCTTTCTGCTTCAGCGGCCAACCTCCAGCCGTTAAAATATCTCCTTTCCTCTGATCCCGGGAGAAACGCCCTGATATTTCCCCATCTTGCCTGGGCCGCCTATCTCAAGGACTGGCCGGGGCCGGGGCCCGGGGAGAGGCCATCCGCCTATATCATCATTCTCGGCGACACGGATATATGCAAGACGGTCGGATGCGACCATGGGATATCCGCCCAGAGCATCCTGTTGGGTGCTACGGAGAAGGGTTTGGGCGGATGCATGATCGGTTCAATAGATAAACAGGGGTTACGTGCTGCGCTCGCTATACCATCCCGTTATAAAATCCTCCTTGTCCTGGCCCTTGGCACGCCCAAAGAGGCCGTCGTTATCGAGACGGTCGATCCCACCACCGGAAGCATCCGATATTGGCGCGACGAGCACGGCGTTCATCACGTACCAAAGCGCGCGCTCCATGACATCATAATGGAATAGTGTCGGCATCTGGAGTGGAGCCGGGCCTTGACGGGCTGACCCCATTTCTCCATTCCCCAACCCCTCCTTCCGTTTTGATGGTTTTTTCACATATATCTGGGCCGTTTCAGCGTTTTTTCATAATATTTCTCTATGCCTTCATTTCTTATTATCTCGTTGATCCGCACCCAGGCTTTATACAGGCTTTCGTCAAAGTGGGTTCTGTTACAGGGGAACTCGTCACACTGGTAGCAGTAATCAATCTGTTTTTCCTGGTGACAGCCGCGTACCCCACAGTTTTTAAAGAGCTTACACTGCTCGTTACGGCATCCCTTGCAGTTTTCCGAAGCCAAGTAATCCAGCATTTCCTTGAAATCAGGGTATTTTTTAAAAACCGGATCACCCAGCAGGGTTTCAAATCGTTTGGCATAGATGTCGAAATTTCCCAGTTTTTCTTTGAGTTTCAGACTGTACCTGCGGATATCTCCGTCCACATGGGCAAAGCATTTTTCACAGCTCAGTCCGCAGGGGGCCAATGACGCCTTAATTCGTTCATGATCCATACGCAGTCTCCTTTCGTTAAAAATAAATATGATTATAGAGATTGCTTTCCGGAAATAAAAGTGGCATAAACGACATTTTAAGGGGTGATATCGGCATGTTTCCATTATTTAAGTGAGATCGAAAGGAAACGATCCAAATGGGTGAGTCAATGAAAAGAGTCACCATTCTCGGACTTTACAACTCCATGGCAACCACCATTTTCGGTCCCATGGATATCTTAAACCAGGCGGGACGGCTCTGGAACCGTTTGAGCGATTCCCCTCAAACCCCGTTCTTTGACGTCACCATCGCCTCGGCAGACGGACAACCGTTCAGATGCACGAATAATATCTTTATCCAGCCCCATTGCAGTATTGAGACGATTCATCAAACAGATTTGATTGTCATTTCATCGGCCACCTACATCAAACAGATTCTCCAGACAGGCCCTGGGCTGATTCCCTGGATCCGCCGGCAATACAACCAAGGCGCCCATGTGGCCAGTATCTGCACAGGCGTGTTTTTACTGGCGGAAACCGGTCTGCTGGACGGAAAATCGGCAACCCTTCACTGGGGGTTTGCAGAGATGTTTCGCCGGAAATATCCCCAGGTGAATCTGAGACTGGACCAGATGTTCATCGACCAGGGTCGCCTCTATTGTTCGGCCGGCGTGAATGCCGGCATGGATTTGTCTCTTTACCTGGTGGAGAAATTTTGTGGCAGGCAAACCGCCGTACAGTCTGCCAAGACCATGATCCTGGATTTGGGACGAAAAAAGCAGACCCCCTATGGCTGTTTTCTCTTTTCCAAGGACCATGGCGACCCTATGGTCATAAAGGCCCAGAAGTGGATAGAACAGCATCACACCCAATCAATTGATTACGACCGGCTGGCCGGGAAATACCGAATGAGCCGACGCTCACTGGAACGCCGGTTCAAACAGGCCACGGGTGTCACCCCTCTGGGGTATCTGCAACACGTACGGGTGGAGACCGCCAAACGGCTGCTTGAGGAAGGCAGCCAGACCTTCGATGACATCACGTATCTGGTAGGATATGAGGATATCTCTTTTTTCAGAAAAGTATTTGTCAGGCTGACGGGTCTGCGACCCAAAGAGTATCAGCAGCGGTTTGCACCATACTCTGTCAAACACATTCTGCAATGACCCTGCCAGGTCCTTTTCAATCCCTGAAATTCAGGCTTTGGGTACCTATACCCAAGGGCGTTTTTGTTTGGCGAGGATGATATCGTAACGTCGAATCGATTCAATATATGAAGGTTATCATTAAAGGAGTTTATTATAGGGATGCATAATCCACTTTATCTAACAGGATTAAAGGGTCGCCCCCTCTGTTGACAATTTGTCCACTGTCAAGGGCTGACCGGGATTCACTCGTGTGGAGCATTTTTCGGATTTCAAGTATTCGCCGTTGGATCGATGCGGCAAACGTGGGGAAGTCTC
>CAZACO010000315.1:0-5489 GCA_964483185.1 uncultured Desulfobacteraceae bacterium | reverse complement strand
TCCTGCTGCTTTGTTTCAGAAGCGTGGTATTTGGCTACGCCGTATGAGCAGGAGTAGCTCTACCATCGGCTCATTCTTGAGCGAAACCTCGCGTCACGATCTTTTTCTGGCTGGCGCATCTCCAAACGAGAGAGAGGTCTCGCCAATTGTGGGTAAAACTCCGATCCTTTCTATTCTCGCACCGCCAGAGTCCAGCACCCTCCCAACTGATTTTCGAAATGTCAGAATTTGGATGCCCCAGTCGTCAAATGAATGGCTCCCAGCCTGTTTCACTATGGTAATCGGAATTTTGTGGGGCTGACGATCCATGACATGCGTGGAAGGGAATCTTCCAACAATTGCATATTGTTATCCCAACTGCACTGGTTGGCCTCAAAAAAAACTCCAAAGCGATCGGCTTCGAGATACTGCTTCGCATGGATTTTGCATAGATTTAAAAGCAACGGGCTCGGAAAAGGATTTCCTGCGCCAGCGAAGAAAAGAATGGACTCAAGAAATACAACCATTGTGCCGATCTATCATATGAAACGTGTGAAAGATTCGATTGGCACTTCACAGAGGATACCACCTATGCATCAAAAGGCCAAAATTGGATTCAGCATCCATGACATCCAGCATATCCTCATGGAAGATCAATGCCTCTTTGACAGGACGATTGCCGAACTGAAGCGAAGGAATTCGTTTGCCAGATTAGATGCCACTCAATCTCAACGCCACTTAAATAGACCGGGTGATGGCTTAAGCCAGCCAAAGGTTATGTTTTAGAAAAGGAGGGTTGAGTCGTCATCTACGAGGCTTCTCGGGTGTGCGTGTATCTTTCCTTCTGATCATTTCTCAGATATGTAATATGCACGAAAAGGAATTGACAGGAGAAAACAACGCCACCTCGGGAAGCCCCAGCTTTGAACGTGATCCATCACACATCGGGCAGTCCCGATTAACCGTTTAGTGAAAAATCTTGTCTTCATCCAATTTGACACTGGAGCCGATAGTATGCCGGATCTCACTGTTGATGAATACAGAGGACTTCCCCAGAAAGAACTAAGCCGGATTCTCAGGGAAGAGGCCCTAAAAATATGCGGGGAATCTTTGCCAGGCACCAGGTTAATCAAAGCACCGGCCGGTCTAGCCGTTTCCCATGCCTGCCATTGTTCAAGAAATGAGAAAATATTCCCATCAAAAATCCTCTTGGGTATTTTGTCTCTGTTCCGTCGGCATATCGTAAATCAGGGAGCAGTACCGCCATATCCCGGACAATGATTCACATTCCGCCTTTCCTTTCGGGAAAGTAGTCTTCACTACCTTTTCTCCCCGATGCTGCATCAGACGCTACCCCCGCGTTTCATTAAAATCCACCTAAATAATGGAGGATGTGGAACGATCCAGGGGTATGACTCCAGCGGTGTTCAAAACGAGCTGTTTTGCAAATTAGAAAGGGGCTTTCCCCAACACTATCGGGGCGCCACCCTTGCATCATAAGTCGGCACACTTCCTGCAGTAACAAAGGATAGAGATATTGGATGCTTGGATGTGATTCTTCACAAGGTAAGCCATTCAGCAGTTTCACGCTGCAGTAACCGTTCCTTCTTTAAAAAATGTAGGCATTTTCTGCAGCATCGGGCGTTCGTGCTATGAAAATAATTCCGAAGATGATCCGTCGCAGATCACCCGACTGTGAGGTATCTAGTTCTCATTTCTCACAAAAAATGCGAATAATTTTTTGAACTTTATTAAAGTTATCCCGCATTAATGACGATAATAAAGGCAAGTAGACTGTCATTTTAGAAGAGAGGATTTTGAGATGTTCGCGACTTCAGTTATGGAAAAGGCTACCGATTTCTTATCTAAGAAACACAAGTGTGATAGGAGTTTGCTGGATTACATAGGCATCTGGGAATTTCCAGTCAGAGAGAAAAAGCTGGCCCTGTTTAACGTGGAAGATCCAATAAGCCCATCCTTTAGATCTACGGTGGCCTACGAGCTCACATAGTAAAGTGCATAAGGTCATGTTTTTGGCGATTTACCATTTCACTGCCATAAAGAAAGACCTGAACTGTATCGAGCGAGACGGCATCCTGGCCGCCCCCTCAGGGGATGCCGGATCGTTGAAACCATGGCCTACCCTGCCCCTGAAAAACTGACCCCTATTATCAATATCAATCAGAATATCGCTGCCGGCCTCCGGGAAGAACCCGAAAGGTGGTAACGTAATACGAGCAGATTGATAGAAACAACAGCCACTTTGACATGTGTTGACGTGTCTAATTGATAACTATCAAACCTCGTTAAGTGGTTGAATAGTTGAGTGATTAGGTCGTCATTATTATTTAAAGTCATATCATCCCCCCAAGAATTGGACGCCTGATAGAGTTGAAGCTCCAATATGTTGATTTCACATACTTATTTTTCAACTCAATGACTCAACCACTTAACTATTTGGCGATCTCTGACTATATGATATTATGATATTTCGCTTTTTCTAAAGATTGGCACCTCGGCTGGCCCGGCCTTGGTGGCTATTTTTATGTCCCTGATCCTGCCGCCCATTTCTGTTTCATACAAACAACGCTTGAAAATTTCCGCTTGACAACAGGCAAAGCATCGCCTAACTTATCCTTCATAAGAAAAATTGAAAAATATACCCTGTCAAAAAAAGCCATGACGATGCGCATGTTCTGTACCTCTTGGAAAGCTGAGCGCTAAGGGAGGGCGGAGCGTTCGTAATTACGTCTGAAATTCCAAATATCTCTGAAAAGGTGCCCTGGATATGATTGTTACAGACGCCTTGATGCCGGTAAATAGCTTTCTACCAGTTCCTTTAGGGGTCAATAATCGTGCTGGGGAGGAATTCAGATACGTGCCTGATAGATCCCGGGTTCCAGTGGTATTCGAGGTGTATTCACCTGATGATTCATCTGGGCTTTACGGATCCGACGGAGAAGAAATTATCATGCAAAAAACCGGAAAATTCATCAGTTGTTATGTTTGATCCCCTGATGTTCGGTTACTTTTTGACTTCTCCCGTCCTCATCCAGAATTTTTCTTAATGCCTGCGATAATTCTCTTAGATTCCATAAAACACAGGTCCCCTCTGGAGATCCTTACGGATACATTCTGAGAAGTGATTACTCACACCTCAGTGTGTTGGGCCAAGAAGGTTGGGAAAAAAAGCCTGACCGTGTTTCCAGTACTTTCCGGCGACCCGAGTTCGATTCGCCCCCTGTGGGCTTCAACAATTTTCCGCGCCAGGGGGAATCCCAATCCCTGGTCAAAGGCCTTTCCGGAAAGGTTCGAATCCAGCAGGAGATTTCGGATCGCATCCGGAACGGGAGTTCCATCGTCGGAAATGGATAGGGTTACTTCCCTCGCTGAGGCGCAGGGTTCTATTGACAAGACCACCCTGCCGCCGACCTGATCGATGGCCTCTGCAGCGTTCTTGAGAAACTGTCGCAAGACCCTGATAATGCCGTCCCGGTCCATTGGGATTTTCACAGGTTCATAAGGAAAATCTCTAATGACCCCGACGTTCCTTTCTCGAAACAAATCAGCAAGCCCCTCGATCACCTCATCGACGACCGAAACCAGGTCCTTTTCAGCAAAAGAAGGCTCATAGACCTGTGAGTATCCGACAATCTCCTTTAAGACGCACTCCAAACGTCTGGACTCCTTGGCAATAATTCCGGCATATTCCTGGGCGCGCTCTTTTTCTGTGGCATGGCGTGCCAGCCTTTCAGCAAATCCTCCAATGGACAGGAGCGGATTGCGAATCTCGTGGGCAACTGCATCCAGGGTGTTGTTCAGGGTCTCCTGACGACCATGGGCAGCAGCCTCCGAGATCTGGGCCAGTGACTGGTCGTACTCTCTGACCTGGGCCACGAGGCCCTGGATCGAGTTGTCTAACGAGGCCGTGAGCCTGGCTAAGGCGAGGTTTGCCTTTTCCATTACCGCTATGATGTCTCTTTGTGAATCCACCTCTATCCTGAGTTGTTCTGCCAGCTCTTCGACCTTACCAAAGGCATTTGACACGATTTCGTCCACCTGATCCTTGTCCAGAAGAAAAAGTTCTCGAGCCAGTTGGTGCAGTTCATACAGGCTGTCTGTCTGACCAAAAACGATTTCCGTCGCCCTCCTCGCCAATTCCACGGTTTTGCATAAAATCGGTATACCCGGTGCGAGGGCCTCGTTCCCGAAATACCTCTGACTCTCCACCAGATCATCAGAAAACCGCCATCGCCGGAGAACAAGTTCCCCCACCCTTCTGTGATGAATGCCGAACTGTTTCTCCTCCCATGAAATGATCTTTTCCAGCGGTTCATCTCCCTTAGGGAACGGTTCCTTGAAGTCATATGAGGCCCGGTACAGCATGAGCTGACCGATGCCTAAGAGCAGACCGCCGACAAAGGCCTCTTCCGGGTCCAAGTCAACCGGCCTGGCAGTTAAGGCGAGGTCCTGAGCAATCAATGCCCTGTAAAGGGAGGTTTTCCAGAAGTGGTTGTAATCGATGCCCCCTTTCTGGCCCGCCGGGAATGCATCCCGCAGAGAAAGGGTTAGTGCCATAAGGCGCACCCGCTTGAAACCTAAAAGGACGATGGATTGAGGGATGGAATTGACCCGCGCGGGCAGGGCAAAAAATGCGCTTCCCACCAGTCTAAGAAGCCTCGTGGTCAGGGCAGGGTCTTTTTCAATAATGTCGGCCAGGTCCCGGGCGCTGGTTCGATCGTCTGTGGCCAGTTCGACCAGCCGGATGGCAAGGGGAGACAATCCCGGAAGATCATCACCTTGTACGATCTTCTTGAGCAATTTTGTCTTGCGCTGGTCTTCCATAACTACACTATATCACAACAGGTCTCGATTTTCCAAAGGGTTTGTTTCCCAGCTGGCCCCTGTCGGGTTTAACTAGAGATCATTGACCAAAGCACCGGCACCCGAGTAAAATAGAAACAATACGTAAGAGTCAATCTGCGGGCTGGGCCCGGCAACAGGATTCAGCCATTGCCTCCCGGGGTTGGCTCAGAATGGCTTGGAGCGGAAGGCTGTAAGTGCCGTGACTTTGTGGCCTGAGTGCGGCCTGAGCGAAAAATAGGCCTAAAGAAATCCTGATTTGTGACGATATAATAAACAAGAGAACTTTTGGATTCTTCGCATCCCATCCAAATCTCTAAGCTCACCTTTCTACCTCCTCCAAAGGCAGGGCCCCTGGACAGGCCCTGCCTTTCCTTTTTTACCGGAACCCGGCTTCAGTGTTTTCCATTCCTTATATAAAACCCGAAACTGGAACCCCGTCACACCTGAAACCCCATATCCCTTCCTGGCTGCCATCACTTTAGCTCACTTTAGATCACCCCAGTTGAATAGGCATTGAACGGGGTAAACTTTAGAATCTTTGTCTGTAATCCCGCCTTGCGGGACAAAAAGCGAAGATGTTTTGTTGATGCTAACCCATTTGATTCATTTCAGATGGAGGTTTTCCCGCGGCGGGATCAGGTTTC
>CAZACO010000314.1:278-5507 GCA_964483185.1 uncultured Desulfobacteraceae bacterium | reverse complement strand
GCATTTCGACAACTTCAATTACCATATCTTCATCGTCTACGAAAAGAACCGTCTCCGTCCCTCTTAATGCGTCACCGGCTGGCTTCTTCTCTTCAATAACCTCCTTTTCAGAAGCAGGCAGATAGATATTAAAAGTGGTTCCATGACCCTTTTCACTATGGACATCGATGAATCCGCCGTGATTTTTGATGATGCCATATACCGAGGCCAATCCCAAGCCGGTGCCTCTACCCATCTCTTTGGTGGTAAAGAACGGATCAAATATCCTTTCCTGGGTTGCTTTATCCATTCCAACGCCTGTGTCGGTAACGGATATTTTCACATATCTCCCTGGTTCAATAGAAAACAGTTCCACATAGTCCTCATCAAGGGTCACATTCTCTGTTTCCAAATACAGGTCGCCACCCCCTGGCATTGCCTGCCAGGCATTGACATAAAGATTCAACAAGACTTGCTCAATCTGCCCCCGGTCGACCTCTACAGACCAAAGATCCTTTTCATATTTTCCACGCACAGTGATCTCTTTCTTGGTCCGGCCAAACATACGATTTTCTTTCTTGATGAGTTCATTCAAATCAGTTGGACTCACCTCATATTTTCCACCTCTGGCAAAGCCTAAGAGTTGTCTGGTAAGGTCTGCGGCACTCTCAATATGACCCTCTATCCCCCTCAGGTGTTCAAAATCCGGATGGGAAGAATCCTTATTCATCAGCATGATAGAAGTGCGTCCCTGGATGGCCATAAGAAGATTGTTGAAATCATGGGCGATACCTCCAGCAAGGGTTCCTATGGACTCCATCTTTTGGGCCTGTTGAAGTTGGGTTTCCAATTTCTTCAAATCGGTAGTATCTCTAAGAACAGTTATCTTTGAAATAGATCCGTCCCCGTGAACAATGGGCGAACTGGAAATACGGTAAGAGCGCTTATCCTTCGGGCTAACAATTTCTGATTCATAATACTTGCCTTGTTGGTTCTTATATTGTATACACCACGGGCATTTTTCGTCCAAATCGTGTAAGGCTTTGAAACACTTTTCTCCCGTGGCATCATGTCCTGTCCTGCTGATCATGGCCGGATTCATATATTCAACTCGAAAATCAGAGGAGCATATAAAAACAGCATCTTTCATCGATTCCATCATAGCCCGATACTTCTCCTCACTATCTCGTAGCGCCTCCTCCATCCGTTTGCGATTGGTAATATCAGCAATCAATGCAAAGGACCCCTGTACCTCTCCTGATTTATCCACTATTATTGTCGCATTAAAATAGGCGTGCAGGTCCCCGTCGTTCTTTTTCTTAAGGGTAATTTCATAGCTGCGATGGGGTGTGGTGGATATTTTTGAGGTTTGTTCAACAAAGATTTTTCGATTCTCGTCATCAACCCAGTCAAAAGGCGTTTTGCCGATCACCTCATCGTGACTGTAGCCAAGCATTCTACAAAAGGCCTTGTTGACTTCGATAACTTTGCATTCAGCATTTAACAGGATGTATCCTTCGGATGTGGTTTCAAGAAGGGTTCGGTATTTTTGTTCACTTTTCCGCAATTCCTCCTCCGCCAGTTTTCGCTCATTGATATCTCTGCCTACGGCAACAATCGATTCCACCTCATGCCCTTCATTCAATAGACCCGTATTGATCCACGCCTGCCAGCGCCATCCGTCTTTCGTCATGGCCCGTTCTTCCACATAACCCGTGTATGGTGGACGATGGACCTTGTCTAAGGCCTTCTTCACGGCGTCCCTGTCCGCCTCGTGGATGAGAGGCATGAATGTCTTTCCAAGTAACTCATCTTGAGTTTTGTCAAATGTCTTACAGTACGACGGGCTTACAAAACGGAGTTCGCCTTTTGTATTGAACTTGACAGCCATGTCTGTCTGGTTCTCGATAAGAAGCCTGTATTGTTCCTCGCTCTCCCGCAGCGCCTCCTCGGCTCGCTTACGCTGGAAAATATTCACAATAAGAAATGAAATCAGAATCAATAGAAAGGCAAAGGCTCCTGATATGAGCCAAATCAGGCCTCTGTACTTTTTATAAAAGGAATAAGGTTCATTTACGATGATGCTATCCTTTGGCAGATCCTTCTTGCTCAGACCGAAACGATTCATCTGCGCGTAATCGAACATGTAAACATTGGGGCTTTTGCGAATGATATCGATATGGTTGGCGGATTCGCCATGTAGGATTCGCAGGGCCATCCTCGCTGCAGTTTCCCCCTGTAAATATCCACTAACCATTTTCCCGCCACAGTGTCCGGGGTATGCCATCCTGACATCCCAACAGGTATAGACAGGCCCGGCAGAATTGCTATTCACCAGTTTACTGGCTTCACTCAGGGACAGGAATACGCCATCACAGTCTTTCGCAAAGGTCAAATGCAAGACTAGGGTATCAGATGGCAAAGCGCGCAATGCGTCTCGCAATTCGGGAATCGTCATATCCGTAAGATATTTAAACTCGACCTGTCTTTCAAAATCCGGTACAATCTTTTTCAATCGTTCCGCATTGGCCAGACCTGATTTCGTCTGGTCATAGACGGCTGCAACCTGCCGGGTTCCGGGATGGAGGCGCAGGGCAATCTGCAACGTGCCGAGGATATCAGGATTCTCCACCACGCCGGTAATATCCGTGTGCCCGGCAATACGCGAGTCTGTGAAATTGTTGATCCCACAGAACACGATGGGGACACCCGGGAACACGTCGTCTCTATTGCTCAAGAGAAAGTTCAGGGCATTATCATCCGAACAGATAATGACATCCAGGGACAGACCCCCGTATTTATCTTTATATAGCTGACGCAGCAATTCAAGATACGGCTTGTCCATATGTCTCTTGGTGTCCATATATTCAAAAAACAGCTCGACATGCTTCTCCTTTCCCAAGACAGACGTTATGCCCTTTGTAACACTGTCTGACCACGGATATCCTATGTGGTAGGACTGCAGGATGAGGACTCGTTGTTCCTCTTCTGTCCCTGCCAACGTCACGCTGACAACGCAGAGATAGACGGCCAACTGTAATGCCAGGAGAGCCGTCGCTACGGAATGGAAATGAGTACTGGAACCGGTAGGACAGCGTGTAATCTTATGAGTAAAGCCGATTTTCCCCCTTTTTAGTTCTCTGGCCATCAGGAAATCCTCCAAAGGTCATGGAAACAAAAAAAGCTCATACATTCGGTTCCGTTGAGGTCATGCATGAGCCTTTGTCACTCCTATAAAGTCTCTTTCCGCCTTGGGCCTTGTTCACAGGGACTCTTTTCACAAAGAACATCAATCTGTCATTTTCTATCTCACAATCGGGTGCCGATGGGTTTCTGCTCGGTTGATGTTTTCTTGCATTTGTCATTCGTTTCACATGGGCTAAATCCCACCGAATCTCAAAGAGATCGCCGACCCAAAGCTTGAAAAATGTTTGATGTTAAGGAGATACAATGTATCCTTACCCGGGCAGGGCCGTCGAACCCTCGACAACCCCGCCAGGCGGGGCAGGCATAGTAGCGGAAGGCGCCTCTCTACTCTCACGGTATGTGTCAGCAGCGAACCCATAGGACCCTGACCTATTTTTCATCCCCGCACAAGCCCCCCAATCCGTTCCGAAACCGGTTGAGCCGGAAGGATCACTTCAACGTGATCGCCTTTTCAGGACAGATTTCCTGGCAGCAGAAGCAGGTGATGCAGATGTCGGGATCCACGCGGGGCAGATCGCCGTCCATGGACAGGGCCGATACCGGGCACTGATCAATGCAGGTTCCGCAGGCTGTGCACAGGTCCGGGTCCGCCTGGGGCCGCAACAGGGTCCGGCTGTGCACCATTTCCTGGATGGCCTTGTTTTTTGAACTGGCTTCACCGCTTAAGGGAGGGAGCTTGAAATCGGGCAGGATCTTCAACTCGCCGATGATGTCTATCTTGTCAACATCGTGCGAACCCAAGCCCAGTTCCTCTGCCTTCTGCAGAAAGCGCAGCCGGCCCGGTTCCAATCCCATCATCGTGGCCATGACCGCGTCTATGGCCACTGCATCATCCGAGGCCATGATGAGACCGATCTCTCTGAGGTCGGGTGAGGCCGGCCCGTTTCCCTCCATACCCACGACCGCATCCACAATAAACAGGTCCGGGACGCGCAGCTGGAATACCTCGACAATGACTTCGTGAAAGCGTTCGGGACTCCCTGCTGCCTTGTGCAACTGGGCTTTCTGCGCCCCGGGCAGACACCCATAGCTGTTCTTGATGGCACCGGTCATCACCGTCAGCCCGTGTGTCTTGAATTTGGGGAGGCTGATGATGATGTCAGCCTCGAGCACGGCCCGTGAGATGCTCACCCGGGGCATGTAGTCAGGGTTGAATGGAACCTTTTGTGAATCATTGCCGATATTCCGATAATAACCCATGGCAGCCTCCATCAGCCCGGTCTTCTTGAAACTGGCCTCGTTATCTCCATAACTGAAGACACCGGGATTATCGCCGACCACCAGAGATGCAGGTCCCATTTCTTCCACCTTTTCCACCACGGCGCGCAGTACTGCCGGATGGGTCACGATCCCTTCCCCGGCTTCGGAAGAACGCAGGACGTTGGGCTTGATCAAGACCTTGCGGCCCGCTACCTGCATGGGAAAGAGTTGGAAGGCCCGTTCCACGGCCTGACGCACAGTTTCATAATCTGCCGGATGTATCATTACTCTGGACATATTCTCCTCCTTAACCCGGATATACCGGAAAAGTGACTAAAGTGATCTAAAGTGATCTAAAGTGCCTAAAATTATAAATACCTGAAATACCTGAAATGCTCTGAAATGGCTCAATCTGTTTGGACAATTTTGATTGAATTCCTGATCCCCCCAAGACCACTCAACGATTCAAACACGCTATCTGTATCACGAAGAGTGCATGCTGAGAATGCGCCTGGAAGCCTCAAGTATGCCCCCAAGAAGCTCCGGGCCGGGGTTCTCGTTTTCAATCACACGTACAAACGGACCCAAAGGTTCCCACTGTGTAGCATCGCTTTTTTTAAAAAGCGCAACCGTGGGGACGCAGCGCATGGCTGACAGGTGGGTAATGCCGCTGTCATGGCCTAAATATAAGGCCGCCTCATCGAGAGTCTTAATAAGCGCTTCTTTGCCCGGAGAGTGCACGAACAGCACACCCCTAGTCCCAAGCTTATCTTTAAAGCAAGAATAACGTGATTCTTCGGCCGGTCCTATCAGAAGAACCGGCTTGAAGTCTCGAAACCCGGT
>CAZACO010000314.1:0-268 GCA_964483185.1 uncultured Desulfobacteraceae bacterium | reverse complement strand
TGCCGAGGAGATCCATCCAGAAACCGGGAGGATGATTCTTTTCCATTGAGCCCGATCCCGGGTGTAATACGATCTTGTTTCTTCTTTTGGACAGCCTCATCCCTTTACACAGGGCGCCGTTTCTTACGGCCTCTATGGATCGAACAGGGTCAACAGGAAGACCCGCGGATTTCAGACAGCGGGCCAGGTACTCGGCCACATGGATACCCTCTCCTTCGCGGGGAAAGGACCGAAAGAGATGGACAGCAGCCTGGGGCAGAGAAGATCG
>CAZACO010000313.1:0-5527 GCA_964483185.1 uncultured Desulfobacteraceae bacterium | reverse complement strand
GATTTACTTTGAGAATCGAATGAAGCACTGATGACTCGAAGGCCGTCATAAGGATTACGGATCAAAACAGCCTCACCATCTGGAATTCGAAAACCATGCCAGCAATCGTGGCTGTCGCCAAGGCGCCATAAAGAAAGAACTCCATCTCTGCATTGCACAGCAGGTAGATCTTGCCTTTTAGGCGGAGGGGGCGCGGTTGCAAGTTGGACCGAGCCTTCATCGTCCAACCATTTGAGATGCTGAGGATGTACGACCGGCTTGGATAGGGAACATAATGATGGCATTTCTTTTTCTATGGCGTAGTCAACAAACTTCTTAATTGTGCAAGCTGACAACATCGTCGCGCAACCATCCACCAGGAGCAATGCCGTTCCTTGTTCTCGATGCAAACTTGACTTCATGACTTTGGCAATCTTGTCCCGGCATTCGGGATTGGTCAACCTAAAGGCTTTGCCGTGACAGGGCGCATTTTGGGTCTCAACCGTGGCAAACAATTCTGATGGAATCAAAGGCAGGCCATAGCGGCATGAAACAGATTCTGCAACGTCTCCACTGCCGATTGAAAAAATGGGCCCGGAAAACCCGTCGAAAATTTCATCAAGCATATTGCACAGAGACTTCTTGCCGTTAAAGAAAAAGCATTCCTCATCCGTTGGTATAACTATCGCGCACGCCATGTGATGCTTATCGTTCCCATTTCTTATACTATTTGGGCTGTACGTCCTGATGCGATGCTGTTCAACGTCTTCAGCAGAAAAGGGAACAACTGCTTTTGTATCGCCACAAAAACACTCATATGCACGGAAGTCGCCTTCCTCGTCAATATCATGGGATTGATATTGATCCAATACATACGCCAGAGGCTGCTCAGGCGGATGTTCTATCTCCTGCACATATTGTTGAAAATAAGGATGGAT
The DNA here is from genome assembly GCA_964483185.1 of uncultured Desulfobacteraceae bacterium. GTDB lineage: Bacteria > Desulfobacterota > DSM-4660 > Desulfatiglandales > Desulfatiglandaceae > CAZACO01. Next base: position 4,610 of record CAZACO010000313.1, on the reverse strand, counting down.
ATGGTAAAAGGGCCGATAGCAGTTGATTGAAAAGGCCCCACACTGTACGTAATATGTTTTCCCTTTCTCAATATTGACTTCCGGCAGGCCGCTTAATTGACCGTCCGATTCAATCATGCAGTATTCGAGTGAGCCGGACGGAATAGTCCCAACCACTTGAAGTGACGGCCGGTTGGCAAAGGCCAATTTGTCAAGAGCATTATTTATCTCTTCTGGATCAAGAAAGGGATGGGTTGCTGACACGGTGATCCAGAAATCGCCACAACGCTCCTCTATGAGCTGAAACCAAGTCCGAGCATACATCCACGCATCGTGAAGCAAAGCATCGTCAGTAGCCAACTCTGGCGGTCGCATGAAAGGCACATCGGCACCCACCCGGCGAGCACGATCTGCAATTTCAGGAGAATCCGTGTTTACGATGATCTGCTTGATATGTTCTATGGCCTGACATTTCGCTATTGCTCGCTCCAATAGTGATATGCCTTCAACACTTCGCAAGGCTTTGCCTGGAACCCCTTTTGAGCCGCCACGGGCAGGGATCATCGCAATGATGTCCCATTGCGATTTTGTCTTGTTTAGATCACGGTTTGCAGGGTTCCCAAGATATGAATGGAGGGCCTGTGAGCATTTATAAATCCAGTCGTATAAGGCGCTTATCGGCAATGAATATTTCTTCAGGAGATGCAAGGCACTTGACGTTTTCCCACTGAGAAAGTAGGTGACAGATAGGACCTTTTCCTCGGCAGGCATGACAGAATCATCGTAAACTAGCATATCCTGGTTAAATTGAATATTTTTGTTCAAATCCATAGGGGCCTTCCGTAAGGTTCAGGGCATCTGATCAGCCGACCCGGTGGGGAGGCTATCATCTGTAATCTCCGCTATAGCTCTTCATACGCCCTCAAAAGGACGTTCAAGACCTTCTGTTCACTCCAGTGTTGTTCCATAAATCTCCGACTCTTCATACCGATACTGCTTCGCAGTGCGCCATCCAGAATCAACCTTTCGAGTTTATCTTCCAATTCATCCCGGTTTCTCGCAATAACCCATGGCACATCTTCACAGCCGCTGAACTCCTCTATATATTTGAGATTCCATTCATCCAGCCCCGCAATAACAGGCCTGCCTTGACTGAGGGACTCTAGAGAGGAGACACCATAGTAGCCCTGCATGTGGTCGAAGTGAATATCACACGCCTGCTTTATTCTGAGGCATTTCTCACGGTGCGTATTTTCTATGATGACCCCTTCGATGGTTCCATATTTCCGTTTCAGAGACGCCATGATGACCTTAAATTCAGCCGTGTTTTTGAGATCCTTTCGGGTAGGTGCCTGGCAGACACGGACTCTGTTTTTCGTTTTAATCGAACGAGGCAGATACTCGGGAGCGTTTATTGGGACCAGATTGGGTAGCCAAACTGCGTCAGGCAATAGTCTCAAAAGATCGGGAGTACTGACCAAGACTCTTCTTTTTAGGCGGTCATATTTTTCACGGTATTTGTCCGGATGACTTCGAAATTCAGGGTGGCCGTGGTGGTGATGCAGTATGGCTTTCCCGGCGATGAATTCTTTTGTCCTTACAGGCCCGAGTTCGGTATTCTCATCGGCAAGGAGATGGAAGTGCAGGATGTCGGCTTTTTTGAGCAGTTCAGATATTTGCGCAAACCCCTCTTCATCAAGGTCAGGCACGTGCAAATCCTTCTCAAAGCCAAAATTGTACCTGGTAGTCGTCGTAATTAGGCGACACGCGTGCTCTGTATGTCTGTTAATGGCATTGGTAAACGCAATACCCATACCGGCAGGATCATTTTCACTTATCATCAAGATGTTCATTTAGCGTTGATTCCCGGAATTACAGGGTTACACTGATTTAAACGGTGTAAGCCACCTCATCTGCGTTTACAATCTGCGTTCTCAGCTGCGCCCCTTCGATTGCATATCGAAAAGAGGTTTAATTATCGAAAAACTCTGGCTAGTTAGCTGTTACTTCTCTTTCAGAATCAAAAAAAGGATTGCCTACTCAGCCAGGGCTATCTTTTGCCTTGAGCTTTTAGATGTTTACTTTTGGCACTTACGGCTCAGCCGGATTGAACCTCTGCAAACTCGCCGAAATGCTGTTCGGTATTGCCCTCATCTGTCTAAAAAATCTTCCTAAGTTTTAGAAGCGCTGCCTCTTCACTTTCATAGACCTGCTTGGTTCCATCACCGAGTGCCTCTTCGATCTCACGAATATCCCTCACCAGTCTCTTCAGGTCCCGAGGTTCGAGCGAAGCGGACTGATCATTCCCCCACATGCTGCGGTCAAGGGTGATATGACGTTCCACAAAAGAAGCGCCAATGGCGACCGCGGCGCAGGTCGTGATTAGACCCAATTCGTGGCCTGAATAGCCGATCGGACATGCAAACTCCCGCTGGAGGATTCTGATCATATTTAAATTGAGTTCTTCCGGTTTACACGCATAGCTGCTGGTACAGTGTGCGATGAGAAGTCGGTCTTGATCCAGCAAGGAGACCGCATGCCGTATCTCTTCCATCGTGGACATACCCGTGGAGAGAATCATAGGTCGTTCTGCAGAACTTATGCATTGCAAGAGATGGTCATCAGTAAGGACTGCTGAGCATATCTTATGGCAAACCGGAGAAAACCGTTCCATAAAGTCTACGGATGGCTCGTCCCAGCACGAGGCAAACCACATGATACCCTTCTCTTTACAATATCGATCAATCTCCCGGTATTCCTCCTCATCAAACTCTACCCTGTAACGATACTCCAAGTATGTCATGATCCCCCAGGGCGTCTGTTTCGTGACACCTTGCTGCTGCGGGGGCACACAGAGATGAGGAGTGCGTTTCTGGAACTTGACTGCATCACAACCGGATGAAGCGGCTGAGTCTATCAATTTTTTGGCTATTTCGAGACTGCCGTTGTGATTGATCCCGATTTCCGCAATTATGAAGGCAGGCTGATCATTGCCTATTATGCGGTCTCCAATTTGAATGGCTCCTTGACCCATGTCTCGGATTTCCTTTAGCGCAGCCGTTAGCAATACTCTCTACAAATTGGACAACTTCAGGACCCTGATCTTTGGATCCACGAACCGGCGAATGAAATCGTGGATCTCCTCCTGTCTGCCAAAAGACGTGACCACCACGGCATCTACGTCCATGTCTTTCAATGCCTCCGGGGGTTGAACCACCAGTCCCCAGAATCGACCCCCCTGTTTCTTCTGATCACTGTCTACGATCCCCACCACTTTCAACTGCACCTCATTTATCCCGGCAGAGACGACCTCCGCGGTAGATGATGCCCCAAACAGGGCCACGTTGCGAACACCCTCCTCTCGGATCTGATGAAGCCTTCTCACAATTTCCTCTTTGGCTTCCCCATAGAGGCGAATGATCTCTGCGGAATACGAGATCAATAAGGAAAGGAGCTCATCCCTACCCCTTTCCGTAAGGTAATATTCACGTGTTCTATTGGTATTACCGGTAATTGTGATCAATTCCTGTTTCTGCAGTTCTTTCACGTAATTGTTTACCATTGAACTGCTCAAACAGGCGATCCTACCCACCTTGCGCTGGCTGATTTCGGGAGAATTATGGATTGCCATAAGTACAGACAAGCGCCTGAATTCTTTCTTAGGCGAGAGAAACACTGACTCGAACAACTGAATCATTTTTCAACCCCATTAGAACTCAATAATTGTTCGTTCACTGAATGGACAGTCATATGATTTCTATTCGCTCAAGATGTTCGTGTTACTATCATTCGGTAAAAACTCAATCCGTTTTGATCTCAGGTTTTCTTGAAAAACCGTCAAGATCCTGACATCCGTACGGCATCGAGGTTCGACTCACGGGATCAAATAGCCGAATTGAGCGGCTCAAGGACTACAATTCACCAGATAGGACACGGCCGCTCCGATTTGAGGCAAGCATCTTTCCTGTGCTGTGATAAACCGTGACAGAAGAGGTAAGCGTGCCCAAAAACGAAAAGGAGCTTCTAACGAGTTCAATCGAATGTTTGAGTAAGTTGCTGTTGCTGGAATTAACTTTTCTAAGGATTTTTACTAAGGCCAAAAGGCTTGACCTGCAATCCTTCAGTCTGGAGGCGTATGGTTCTTTTACCCGTTTTGACAGTTTGCTAAGGGTAAGATCTTGGGGAGGACACCCCATAGACTCCGCCAAATTTTCTGTAACCCTCTCTCTTTGCTCTTCCACCGTTCGAATCTTAAAAAAAAGGGCCTCTTTTTCTTTGGCGATCTTGTTCAACTCGTCAAGATCTGAGCTTGTGACAGCATCCTTTTCACTTTGTGCCAGCCTCAGCACCAAGCCATAAAGACCCGTTTCTTCTTGGAGGACGGCCAAGAGATCTTCCAGCATCAGATTCATCTTTCACTCCCTCGAATCATCCAGATCTTCTTGAATAAGCTTAGATAGTGCGCATCCATTAATGCCATCTTGGGTACCAGAGGTTTCCTATTCAGTCCCGCCATGGCGGGATTCGCAAGGTCAAGGAAAACCCCGCCCGGGCGGGACACGGAGACGTATCCCGCCAGCGGGACACAAGGAACCCCGCCGTTTGACGCCGATATTGCGGCCTCCGGCTCG
>CAZACO010000312.1:0-5551 GCA_964483185.1 uncultured Desulfobacteraceae bacterium | reverse complement strand
ACGCTTATCCTCGTGGGAGAAAAGTTGAGGATAGCATTCACATTGGCTTCCAGGAGAAGGTCTGCGACTTTCTGGGCTTCTGAGGCAGGCGTGGTGATCACGCCAATCTCCACATCCAATTCTTCGGTTGCCTGATCCAATTCGTTGATGTTTCTCACTTTCAGGCCGGAGGGAAGGGTCTTCCCGATCTTGTCAGGCGCATTGTCAAAAGCGGCCACGCACTTGAAGCCTCTTGCAGAGAAATTATGGTGTTGCAGGAGAGCGGATCCCAGATTTCCGATGCCTACAATACCCAGATTCCAGTTCCGGTTAATGGCTAAGATTTTTTTAATCTGCGCTTGAAGATCTATCACATCATATCCAACGCCCCTGACGCCGAATTCCCCGAAGTATCCAAGGTCTTTTCTAACTTGGGCCGAATTGACCTGACATAACCATGCCAGCTTTTCGGACGAAACCATTCGATATCCATCGAATTCCAGAAGTTCAAGCTGTCGGTAATAGATAGAGAGCCTGGTAATGGTAGCTTTCGGTATTTTTTCTGATTTGGGCATTTTTTTTGTGTTATCCCTCCGTATATTTTTTTATTATAAAATAAGAGGATCGATGATTCAAGAGGGTTTGCGACCGGGCGCTTATAAATTGAGATTTATCGGCAAAATCTTATTCGGGTGATGACGGTGGCAAAATTATAATGACAAAATTCTTCTCATGCTATATAAATTAACTATTTGAAACCGTAAGGGAACCCTGTTGCAACGCCTTGGAGATTCGGTTTTCATGAAAAATCTTAAATCCGTGAGAAATGGCGATTCTTTGCCTGAAGACCGGGACAGAAATCCTTCGGATAAGGATGGTTTTGCGTCGGAAAACCTTCTGCTCGCCTGCGATAAGGTATCGAGCGAGCGCTATCAGGCCTTTGTAGAAAACATTGAAGAGGGGGTTTATGAAGTAGATATCCATGGTAATTTCCTCTATTTCAATAGCTCCCTCTGCAAGGCGTTCGGCTATTCGAAGGAGGAAATCCAGTTCCAGAACTTTTCCAAGTTCATGAGCGAAGAATACTCAAACATCGCGCTGGAGACCTTTAAGAAGATCTATCAAACCGGCCAGCCTGTTTCGGACGTCATCTGGGAATTCATTGACAAGAAAGGTGAACAAAGGATCGTTGAGCTTTCCGCCAACCTGATTACCGACTCGAGCGGGAAGATCATCGGTTTTCGGGGCATCGCCCGCGATATTACCGGCAAGTTCAAAATCCAGAGAGCGCTTCAGGAATCCGAAAGACGCTACAAGACACTTCTTGATTTTGTCCCGCATCCGATCGTCGTATTTTCCCTGGACGGCCGCGTTTCCTATCTCAACCCCGCATTTACAGAAGTCTTTGGATGGACCCTTAAAGAACTGGAAGGGAAGAAAATCCCTTATATCCCTCCCGGTCTTGAACAGGAAACGTGTGAAAATATCCGGAAGCTGTTAGAGAAAAAGATGATACTGCGTCAGGAGACGCAGAGACTCACCAAAGACGGCAGGATTCTGGACGTGGCTTTCAGGGCTGCTGTCTTTTCAGAGACTGAAGACGAACCTTCCGGAGAACTGGTTCTCTTACGAGATATTACACATGAAAAGAGAATCAAGCAGAACAACGAGGCCTTGCTGCGAACCAGCCTGGCCCTCCCTGAATACCCCGATTTAGAGGACCTTCTAAGATATATCAGTGCCAAGATCAAAAATCTTATCGATGCTGAGGGAGCCTTGGTCATACTCTTGGACGAGGAAAAGAATGAACTCTTTTTTAAGTCCGCGGCCCATGACGATCAGGCGGCGGAGAAGAGACTGAAAGAGGTCCGTTTCCCTGCCACCAAAGGCATTTCAGGGAAAGTCATACGCACCGGTGAGTCGATTATTGTAAAGGATGTCTCTTCCGAGCCTGATTTTTATTCAGTCGTGGACATACAGGCCGGCTTTACGACCCGGAGTCTGTTGGACGTACCCTTAAGACATGGTGACCGAATTATCGGGGTTTTGTGTGTGATGAACAAAAAGCACGGGGTCTTCGATGAAACAGACGTTGAATTATTGAACACGATATCCGGGACGGTGGCCCTCTCCATAGAGAACGCCCATGTCTCAAAGGAGATAAAGGAGGCATACCAGGAGGTCGCGAGCCTCAACCGGGCCAAAGACAGGGTGATTAATCATCTATCCCATGAGTTGAGGACCCCGCTTGCAGTGCTCGGCGCTACCCTGAGCATCCTGGAGAAAAAGCTTGCTTTTCTTCCATCAGACACCTACCGGCCTACCATTGATCGTGGCCAGCGAAACCTTGGCCGTATATTGGAGATCCAATATCAGGTAGAAGACATCATTCGGGAGCAGCATTACGATGCACATCATCTCCTCACATTGTTATTGGACGAGTGTTCTGATGAACTGGAAGCACTCGTCGCTGAGGAGGTGGGGGAAGGGCGGGTCGTTGAGAAAATCAGAAAACGGATTGATGAAATTTTTCGTCCGAAGGAAGACCTGCCCGGGGAGATTTTTTTAGACCGGTTTGTTGCAAAGGCACTTGAAGAGATCAGGCCGCGCTTTTCTCATCGCAAGATCGATCTGGACATCCATCTCGAATCTACCCGGCCCATTTTTATGCCGGATGATCCCCTGAAGAAAGTCGTCGTTGGCCTTGTCAAAAACGGGATAGAAAACACCCCGGATGAAGGCAAAATGGAGATCAATTGCCGGGAGAAAGGGAATGGTGTTGAGCTGTTGGTCCGTGACTATGGGGTCGGAATAACCCTGGAGAACCAAAGGCGGATTTTTGAGGGCTTTTTTGTGACCCAGGAGACCATGGACTACTCGACCAAGCGGGAATTTGATTTCAATGCAGGCGGCAAAGGCGCGGATCTGTTGCGTATGAAGATTTTTTCGGAACGCTATCACTTTAAGATCGATATGGTATCCTCAAGATGCCAATATATTCCGCTCGATGAGGATATCTGTCCGGGCAATATATCGAAGTGTGGTTTCTGCAAAGAAAAGGGTGATTGTTATCTGTCTGGAGGGACGACATTTACGGTTTTTTTCCCTTTTTCGGAAAGCGGGCTGATTCAGTCGGCTGACATAGAATGAAGTTTCCGGTGTTGACTCGTGACGAAAGAGAGAGACATTGCCTTTTTTGGGCGAGTCGGTCGTCCCCGGCCCGCAGTGCCAATGCCTTGAGAGCCAAAAGGGGACGGCTGGGCACAACTGCCCCGTTCAACAATTTGACAACAATCGGATATTTCAATATATAGCGTTTGAGATGGAGATTCTGGGCCTTTAGACCTTCGGGAACCACGAGATAAACGTCTGTTCAACTCTTAATATGATGAATCGATATTATTTTTACTCTACGCGACGAGTCAACGACCCAATTATTTGACGAGTTCTGCTATGAATGATACGATCGTAAAGAGGCTCTTTTTGTGGAAACAGCGAACTAGAAAATTCATGGAAGGGTAAGGGGAAGCGCTTTGAAGAAGGAGATCTTGATACCAAAAGCGACGATTCAAAAGCGGGTCAGAGAAATCGCCGATCAAATATCTTCAGATTATGAGGGCAAAGAACCGATCTTAATCGGGATACTGAAGGGATCGGTTTTTTTCCTGGCTGACCTTATGCGATCGCTCAGCATCCCGACCAAGATGGATTTTATGCGGGCGACCAGTTACGGCTCAGAGATGCATTCCAGTGGTACTGTCAGGCTGACTAAAGATGTTGAACTGCCTGTCCAGGGAAGGCCGGTCATCTTAGTTGAAGATATTGTTGATAGCGGATTGACCTTAGCATATATAAAAGAGAATTTAGAACGCAGAGGGATCGAATCCCTCCGTATTTGCGCTCTAATTGATAAACTTGAGCGGAGAGAGCGGGAAGTTTCAGTTGATTATTGCGGTTTTCAGGTCAAGGAAGGCTTTTTGGTTGGTTATGGGCTTGATTGTAATGAGGAATACCGCTATTTACCTGAGATCTATGTCCTTAAAGAATGATGAAATCGTAAGGGCCGAATTTATTCCCGCCTCACGGGATTTGATGTGTTGAAAGATCTGTCGCTTGACTTTTCGCGAGATCTTAAGGAATTGATTCGGCGAGGTCGATTGCGCAGGAGGGAACCATGGTCATCCAGTGTGAAAACTGCCGCACGATGTTTAACCTTGACGAAACCCTGTTAAAAGAGGGCGGGTCTAAAGTCAGGTGTTCGCTGTGCAAGCATCTCTTTATGGCATATCCCCCTCTGGGAACCTTAGATGAGGTGGAAGCAGAAACGCCCATTGACCTGGGGCGGGGGGGAGAGGACCAACCTGCTGATGAATTGGTTTCAATATTGGATGAAAGAGAGGGGCCTGTCGCTGAAGGAAAAGATGAGGATTTTGAGGCAGACCTTGATAGGCTGTATAAAGACGCCTTTAAGGAGCCTGCTCCAGCTTTAGAGGAAAAAGGAGATGCGCCGTCTGAAGAGGCCAAGGATTTGGCAGAAGAAACCATAACAGGGGAAGGCGGACGTTTAGCTGAGGGTCCTTCAGTGGATTTTCTTCCGATGGATACCGTAGATGATGACAGGGATGCACATGAAATCCCGCACGGCGGGGATGAATTCGTGAAACAGGCGCCTTCCAAAAAGAAGTCCTCTAAATGGGGATTTTTTGCTGTTTTTGGGGTGATTCTGTTAGTGCTTTTGGGTGCGGCCACTGCCATTATGTATTGGAAACCGGAGTTGATTTCTCCTTACCTCTCCATTTTTGAGGCCGCAGAGAAGAAGGAACCGGCTGATGCAGGCGTCCGTCTTCTTCAATTAAAAACGGTGGCCGGTTCTTTTGTTGATTCTGAAAAGGGCGGACAAATGTTCGTGATTCGCGGCATGGTTAGTAACCAATATCCAACGCCCAAGAGTTATATTTTAATCAAAGGAAGCATCCTTGATAACAAGGGAAAGGTGGTTGAAAGCAGGCTGTCTTACGCCGGGAACACCTTTACGGACGAGGAGATCAAGACACTGCCCCTTGAGGACATTAAAAAGGCGATGCAAAATCGTGACGGCATGGCAAGACAGAATTTTAATCTTTCGTCAGGCGCAACGATCCCTTTTATGATCGTATTTGATAATCTGCCTGATAATCTGAGCGAGTTTGCCGTGGAAACGGTAAGTTCGTCTCCTGGTACGTAGGGTTTGCACACGCCTTTAGGCTCGGCACAAAGACAGGCACGCAGAATCGACGCCCGGGGTGGAAAATCAAGAGCAGAGACCTTTGAAAAACGCCCTATTTCGCGCTCCTAGGCGCAGGCTCTCTCTCCGATCCGGAGGCCCAATATCCGTGTTGCGTTCAAGTCTTGATGGTCCCGTAAAAAGTATGTTTTCTCGCAAAGACGCCAAGAACGCCAAGAAAAGATCTTTTAATATTAATAAGTTAACTCTGCGAGCTTTGCGCCTTTGCGCGAGATTTTGACTTTTTACGAATGCATCAGTCTTAGTTCTCGAAACATTCAATCCCGCTGTAGCGGGATTTATGTGGTT
>CAZACO010000311.1:0-5561 GCA_964483185.1 uncultured Desulfobacteraceae bacterium | reverse complement strand
CGCATTGAAAGCCTTGGCGATTTCATCCAGACTGTCTCTGCTGAGCCCTGCCAGATAAATCGCTATCTTTCGTGGCCCATTTGCCACCCCTCATTTATATCCTAAGCGCTCTCTTTCATCAATACCATAGAATTTGCAGACAGCACAACAGCCTTATAGTCCTGATCTGAGCGTCAATCCTGCGAACCAATTTTTGAGTGAGCCATTAGTTTATGCTCCTTGATGGCACAGTACAACACCGGTACCACCAGCATGGTGATCACCTCCAAGGTCATGCCACCAAAGGAGGGGATTGCCATCGGTATCATGATATCCGACCCTCTCCCCGTTGATGTGAGCACCGGGATGAGGGCCAGGAGGGTGGTGGCGGTGGTCATGAGACAGGGACGTACCCTCCTGAGACTGGCCTCCATGGTGATCTTCCGGATTTCAGAGACGGTTGACCCCCTCCGTTTTCTGAAGGCGTCATCCAGATACGTCGCCATCACCACACCGTCATCCGATGCAATGCCGAACAGGGCCAGGAATCCCACCCATATGGCCACGCTCAGATTGAAGGGATGAACCTGAAAGAGTTCCCGCATGGCCGTTCCGAACAGGGAGAAGTCCAGAAACCAGGGCTGGGCGTAGAGCCATATCATAATTGTATTCGGCGTATTTCTTGCATATGACATCACATGCCAATAATAATACCAAAAAACAATTTAGGAGTCAAATGCATAGGCAATTATCTAATTATCGAAGAGTCAGGCATTACCTCATCAAAACGGAGCTTTGTACCGCCTATGACCCTTCCGCTCCGCCTTTTTTCTTTTGTCTTGACTTTCAAACACGTGCAGCAATACAATCTGTATAACACAACAAAAAACGGGATAAAGAATAACGATCAGTGCCAGGTTGGATGAAGAAACAGAAGAACTCCTGCTGAAGACTGCAGCGGCCTTGCACGTGACCAAGACCGAAACCCTAAAGGCCTCCATGTGAGAATTCTGCCGGAAGACAGTGGAGAAAAAGGCCCGGCAAGGCCTGCTTCAGACCATACATTTTAGAAAATAACAAGCTTTTTGCGAAGGAAATCATGAAGAGCATAGCTTTTGTCGTGACATTTCTGCTGCTGTTTATTCCACAAGAGGGCGAGGCAAAGAAGGTCGTAAAGAACTGTCCTGAAAAGCTGCGCCTCGAGTCGATTCCACAGCGGCCGGGGGACGCCATCAGCGGCTCTGAATTTGCGAAGCGGACCAGTGGTATGTCGGGCAAGGATCGTCAGCGCGCGGCATTGGAGGAAATCAAACGGGGGAACGTCCCTTCCTTTTTGCGGGCCCTGAAACCGCTTTGGATTTCCGATTATACCGAAGATGGCAAATCTCTCACGGCCGTGATCTGGGTAATGCCGGACTACCTTTCCATCGGCTCCGACAAGGACTTCCTGCGCATTCCGCTCACGCTTCCTTCGGCCACGGCCATAGCGAGCGAACTGGGATGCATTCTGCCGACCCGGAAAATCGTCAACGAAATCTATAATCAATCGTCCATACACCTGAAGCCGCAGCCCCTGCCTCCCGGTCCGCAGATGAGGTCAAGCCGCTATTTCCTGAAACACCAGAAGATGATCGAAAAGCAGCGGGCCGGCTGCCCGAGCGGTGAGCTGACTTCGGGTCACAAAAAGGATATCGTACTTACCAACCGGCTGCTCAGGAGGCCCGACCGCATTGCGATCTACGGCTGGCACAAGTCTGACCGCGAGCCGATCCAGCCCTTAAGCACGGTTCATGGAGCGCGGTACGCGGATTACAGTCATGGCGTGCGGCTGATCTGGTCAACCGTCTGGATCAACGGAGAGGCCCGTTCGATCTATGAGATCCTGCAAAACCCGGTTCTCGCGTCTCTTCTGAGTTACGAAGGGGTCATCGAAAAGCCATATGCCCTCATGCACAGGCAATACCAGCCAACTCACTTGCTGGCTTCGGGCTCCAAGGTCTTGCAGCACCGAAATCCCAGGTGATAGTTTTCGTGGCTGTGCGGGTCCATGACCCGGCTGCCATGCCAATAGGGCGCGCGCCAGCGGCACCAGTCCTCATGCGCCCTGTACCTGTCAAAAATAAACCAGCTTCCCTTCATTTCCGTGTAGCCCAGCTCGCGGCTTCCCCTGCTTGCCATCTGACTTTCGTTGAGCGGTAGGTTCATGTGTTCGGCGGCGTTGCCGTTGAGATCGTACACCCCCAGGGGGCTGTGACAGTCGGGAAAAAAACCTGTTGGGTAGGTGTTGGAGCCGCATTGGTTCCAGCCGCCTCCCTGACAGCCGGGGCTTTTCTGGCTGTTGGCGCCGCAGATTCCCTTCTTGTATTCCGGACCGTAACTCCACGATTTGGTGGGGGCGTACCTGCGGTTGTGCTCGATGCGCATGGCATGTATGGCCGCGTTGGGGCTGCGGTTTTTGGCCAGGGCGAAATCGTAGTCGGGTTCTTCGAGGGCGCCCGCGCAGGCACCCTCCCATTCGTGGGCGTCGCACAGGCGCCTGCCCATGGCCTCGCAGATCTCAGCCGCCTCCCTGGCCCGCACCCACACCACGGGATATTCGCACGGGATGTTCGGAAATTCGAACATGTCGATGCAGGCCTTGGCGTCTTCGGGTTTTTCGACGGCGGGGTTGTACAGGGGCGCCATATATTTGTCATGGCAAATTCGAGTGAATGCTTCATTCTCGTAGTTCACCTTTTCCTTTTCCAGCTTTTCCCTGCATCCCTCCGGAGTTGCCGGGTGTCTCGCTATGGCCGGATTGCCCTGACCTACGTAGCCGGACCGGGCAAATATCTTGCGGATAGCCGCCATCTGCTCGTCGGTGAGGTTATGGACCTGCTGGAGCTTTTTGAAGAGGATTTCGTTCTGCTCAGCCAAAGTTGTTTTTTCTTGAGCGTACACCCCGCCGGTCGAGGGGATGAAAACCAGAGCCACAAATAAGCCTAGTTTCCATCCATAAATGGCCCTTTTCCGCAATCTCTGCGTCAACCTGCGGGGTTCCTTGTGCGACGTACTACAGTACGTCTCCGTGTCCCGCCCGGGCGGGATTTTCCTTGACCTTGCGAAAAATTGCGCATTTATGAATTGGAAACTCGTCGTGCCCACAGTGGAAGCAGTGGATGGGCACAAGCCTAAAAGTTTGAGCTTGCCGAAAGGTCCGATCATCATCAAGTTCATCAGTGTGGTCTCCTCAGGAGATAGAAGAAATCGCGGTTGTCCGCGTATCCGACGAAACGCGGCGCTATCTGCCCGTCGCCGGACTTGTCCAAGACGTTCATTCCCTCGATCAGGTGCTGCACCAGAAATTTCGAGTCTTGGACTCGATAGACCGCCAGGTAGGTGTGCTCAAGGGCGTTCATGTCCATGAGCATGGCGTATTCGCATCGGTAATCCTGAAAGACCCTGGCCATGGCCGAAGGGGTTGCACTGGAAAAATAGCCGTAAATGAGAAACCGGCGCCCCTTGTATTCCTGTATGGCCAGGCCCGCCCTCAAGGTGCGGAATTGCTTTTCTTCCGATCCGGACCAGTTGCCTGGGCCCCATTGAGAAACCAGCGGGCCCGGCATGGAGGAGGCGCTCGTCTCGTCGAAATCGATGACGGGCACCCCGTTTTGGCGGGCATAACGAATGCGCTCCAGCTGGGAGTTGTCCTGCTCCGACCAGGTTTTGAGTTCCACTTTTCCGTCGTCATACACGATAGCAGTGGCGAGCCCCGGCTGGAGTTTGCTCAAAACCACCCCGTTTACGATAAATCCGTAATGGCTGCCGTGGTTCTTGAGGGCCAGATCGCCCCATCTGAAGGCCCCATGATAGCGCCTGAATCCACCGGCGAAGGTGGCGGTCGCCCATTCGGCCTTGGACGGCGGCAACATCCCGGTCATCACCAGCGGAACCACCGTACCGATCCCGTCCGGACCCGGCATGGACGTATCGCGCATTTTATCCTGGATGCGATCGGACCAATACACCCCGGGATGCTCCGTACCCAGGGCGTACCCGACGTCGAACTGCGCCAGGTCGAAGGCGATGAGATACACGAGGGCCTCTGATTCTACGCTGTCCAGATTGTTGACTTTTCCACGCTGGCTTTTGATGACCTCTTCCGAGACGATGGCCGGCTTGATCACGCTTATGAATATACCCGGAAGGTCTTTGGCCGGGTACCAGCGGCCCGCCAACACCTTGTTGCCCAGCGTGTTATCGATCTTGATCCCCAGGTTGGACGCTGTCAGGTAATCATCCTCATAGCGAGATTCGAGAAGAGCCGGGGCCGGGGCGCCGTCATGGTCTGGTTCAGCCCCCGGCGATGCCTTTTCGGGGTCGTCCTTCGATGTGGACAAGAACGCATCTTTGTAGAATCGATCCCGCACTGAGTTGACGATCCGTTCGCCCTGCCACACGTGATCGCGTAAAAAATCAGTAACCAGTTCCTTGCTGGTTTTGCGTCCTGTGGTTGGATTGCGCAGATAGAGTTTGCTGTCGCATAACGGACCATACGGTTTGTGCAGGGCCTTGGCCACGGCCAAAACAGACTTGGGATAACCGGACCAGAGGTCGCACGCCTCCCTTTTATCCTTTGTGGCAATGACAATGCCATAGGAAAACTGGTGGTCGAGGAGTATTGCCTGGCTGGAGGGCTCATTATTTTCCAGGTGGTAGGTCCTGCTGCCGCCGTCGTTCCATTCAAGGTTCAACAGGAACCATGCGTTTATGCGGGGATTCAGGTTGATGAGAGTGGCCACACCTTGCATGCCGGTGTTGTTCTTGATGGCAATCGACGTTGTCTTCCGGAATTGCTGCAAGTCGATGACCGATTTGACCCCAGGTTTTCCGGGGCTTTCATCCGTCCTTTTTTTCGGCTCAACAACCGGCTCTTCCCCGGCTTTGGACGGCTGATCGGCGGCCGCCATAAGTCTGAACCTGGTGAATTGAGCACTTCCGCTGCCGCTTTCACCCCGGCCATCTGTAGGAAGCAGGAAACAGACACATACGGCAGTGATTCCAATGAGCCACCCTATCTTCAGTAGGTGTTGGCATCGGCTTATCAGCAGGAGAACTTCATTTACGGTACCTGCCCGGCCCCTCATGTGTCGATTTTTCATGGTGTGTCTGCCTGGCATATTCACTCAGCAACCCGCCGCCCCGCACTGTGTGACACTCCATGCGGTGTGCTGGAATATTTTTTGGGAACATATTCATACTAATGGTCTTTTCAACCGGTTTTTTTCTCATCAGTTATCCATTTTGTCTGTTTTCCTCTTTTTTATATTCCCGATTGTCTTTATTTTCATGCGGATATAGCTTATGATGATCCCCGAAGACAGATGAAGAGGGAAACGAGGACTTCCACGGAAGGAAACAAACACTAACCAAAGATATTTGAAATTGGAAATTCGAAATGAGAGCTGAATACACGCATCTTTCATTTCCCAAGGCGGCCTAACGGCCGCAACCAAATCAGTGGTCAGTGTTTCAGCAAACAACCCCGCCGGGCGGGGACACCCGAAACCTGATCCCGCCGCGGCGGGAAAACCTCCATCTCT
>CAZACO010000310.1:0-5569 GCA_964483185.1 uncultured Desulfobacteraceae bacterium | reverse complement strand
TGCATCGCTCCGGGAATTGGCCCTCAAGTCCTTGCAGAGGGCGGGATACGAAGTCCTGGCGGCTGCTGACGGTGAAGAGGCCCTTCGGGTGATGGAGGGCTTCAAGGGGGAGATCGATCTCCTGCTCACCGATGTGATCATGCCAAGAATGGGGGGTCAGGAACTGGCCGAGCGCATCCGGATCCTGCGTCCGGGGATCAAGGTCCTTTACATGTCGGGTTTTCCGGACAGGGCCCTTTCACATAAGGACGTGCCGGGATCGACCGCAAACTTCTTGCAGAAGCCGTTTACCCATGAATCTTTGTGCCGAAAGGTGAGGGAAGTGCTTGATATTGACGATTGAAGATGGAGTTCATTCCGAGTCTTTTAACTATTCAATATTCAATATAAAATAGGCAATAGAAATGGCCCATATATTGATCGTAGATGATGAAGAACAAATCCGGCGCATGCTGAACCGGATGCTTACAATGCACGGATACACATGTACCCTGTCTGCCGATGCGGCAGAGGCCCGAAAATGCCTTGATGTGCAGAGCTTTGATCTGGTCCTCTGCGACGTGAATATGCCCGGGGAGTCCGGCATTGACCTGACTCGCCATATCGAGTCCGGGTACGAAGACACGGCGGTCATCATGGTAACAGGGGTAGATGATCCCCAGGTTGCTGAAGGAGCCGTAGAGGCCGGGGTATACGGATATATCATTAAGCCTTTTAATATCAATGAGGTTATTATCAATATCCGAAACAGCCTGCGCCGGCGGGAACTTGAAATCGCCAACCGGCGCTATCGGCAGGATCTGGAGCAGATGGTGGAAGAACGCACTGTCAGTCTTCGCAAGGCCATGGAGGGGATCATTCGGGCCATGAGCCTGACCGTTGAATCGAGGGACCCGTACACATCCGGCCATCAGCATCGGGTGGCCATCCTTTCGGCTGCCATTGCAGGGGAGATGGGTCTCTCAAAGGATCGGGTAGAAGGGATCCGGCTGGCAGGCATGATCCACGACCTGGGTAAGATAGCCGTGCCGGCCGAGATTCTAAGCAAGCCCACCCGTCTCTCCGATATTGAGTTCGCCTTCATAAAAATGCATCCCCAGGTCGGCTAAGATATCCTGAAAGTGATCGAATTTCCCTGGCCGATCGCCCGGATGGTGCACCATCACCATGAGAAGATGGACGGATCCGGGTACCCCCAGGGTCTTTCAGGGGAAGATATCCTCCTCGATGCACGGATTCTATGCGTTTCGGACGTGGTGGAGGCCATGGCCTCTCATCGGCCTTACCGGCCCTCAATTGGTCTGGATAAGGCCCTGGAGGAGATCTCCGATAACGGGGGGAGACTCTATGATTCGGAAGTGGTAAAGGCCTGCCTGATGCTGTTCAGACAAAAAGGATTTTCCTTTCTCTAGATCCAGACAGCTTTGTCGAGCAGGTGAAAGGATTTTTGCCGTAACGCTGGAGAGGAGGCCTTGTATGAGCACCATCCTGATCGTTGAAGACAATGCCGAGAGCCGTTACATGCTGGAGCGGCTGCTGGCATCCAAAGGCCATCACATCATCGCTGCAGAAAACGGCGAGAAGGCGCTCCGGCTTGCCCGTCAGGACCCGCCTGAGGTCATCATCTCCGATATCATGATGCCGGTCATGAACGGGTTCAGGCTCTGTCGCGAGGTAAAAAACGACCCCAGACTGCGCAATATCCCCTTCATCTTTTATACGGCCATCTTTGTTGACAAAGCCGATGAGCAAATGGCCATGAGTCTCGGTGCGTCCCGTTTTGTCGTCAAACCCACAGAAGGAGAGGCATTTTTACAGATACTCGATGACGTGCTGAAGGAACACCAGCAGGGGATCCTGCCGGTTCCTGAAGGGCCTCTGGAGGGCGAAGATATCCTTCTGGAGATGTATGACGCCAGCATTACCAGGAAGCTGGCAAAAACCGTGGAAAGGCTTCAGGATGAACGAAAAGCACTGATTCGATCCGAACGGAGGCTGAAGGAGGCCCAGCAACTGGCCCACATAGGCCACTGGGAACTGGACCTGAAGACCGATTCGCTGGAATGGTCGGATGAGATCTACCGCATTTTAGGACTCAAACCCCAGGAATTTGATGCCTCATACAAGGCATTGCTGGCAAGGGAGTTGATTCATCCGGATGACAGGGCCGATGTCGCCGGGGCCCACAAGGCATCACTCTCGAAAAAGACACCAAGCGATATTGAATATCGTTTATTGCTCAAGGATGGGAGCGTCAAATATGTGAATGAACGGTTCCAGACCCTCTATGAAGATGATGGCATGCCGAGCTGCTCGATGGGGACGGTGCAGGATATCACCGAGCGTAAGCGAACTGAAGAGGCTCTGCGGGAGAGCGAGGAGCGCTATAAGACCCTATTTGAGGAAGCCCTGGATGGTATCTGCATAGCAGATGCAACAACGGGTGTCATCATTGATTGCAACCAGGCACTGGCGGCCTTAGCAGGTAGAGAGCGTGCCGAACTCATTGGACAACCTCAGGCAATTCTGCATCCCCCCAACGACGACCAGGACCCCTTATCTCGCACATTCAGGCAACACCTGACCGATGAAGAGGGGCGGACTATCGAAGCGCAGGTGGTGACCCGTAACGGCACGATCAGAGAAGTGGAAATCAAGGCAAATCGCCTGAATCTTGGCGGCAAAAAGGCGTTGCAGGGGGTATTTCGCGACATCACCGAGCGCAAGCAGGGCGAAGAAGCCCTGCGGGAGGCCGAATCTCGCTACCGTCTCCATTTCGACAACGTATCGGATGTCATCTACTCGATCGATCGTGAGTTGAAGCTGGTTAACATATCGCCGTCAGTGGAGCGCGTGCTGGGCTACAAGCCGGAGGAACTGATCGGCAGGCCGTTTCAGGATCTGGACGTGTTGGCGCCAGAGTCCCTGGCGCAGGCTGCCTCCGATACCATTCGCATCCTGGGGGGCGAACGGATCGCCTCAGCCGAGTACCATTTCATCGCCCGGGACGGCACAAAGATGTGGGGTGAGGTCAGTGGAGCGCCCCTGATTCGCGATGGTCAGATTGTGGCCCTGGTTTCGGTGGCCAGGGACATTACCGAGCGCAAGGAAGCGGAGAAAGCACTAAAGGAAGCGAATGACATCATCAATAAAAGCTCATCCGTGGCCTTTACCTGGAAGAATCAGGAAGGATGGCCGGTGGAGTTTGTTTCTGAAAATGTTGAAAGGCTTTTTGGATATACGGCAGAAGAGTTCATGACGGGAAAAGTGAATTATGCCGGTTGTGTTCATCCTGAAGACCTTGAACGAGTGGCCAAAGAAGTGGCACAATTCAGCAGTGGGAAAGAAACGAAAGACTTTGACCACGAACCCTATCGCATCATAGCAAGGGACGGCTCGGAAAAGATCGTCAATGACTGGTCCTATGTCGTGAGGGATAGTGACGGGCGCATCACGCATTACAAGGGTATCGTTGAAGACATCACCGAGAGCAAACGGGCCGAAGAAGATCGCGAGAAATTGCAGGCCCAGCTCAATCAGGCCCAGAAGATGGAGTCCGTCGGGCGGCTGGCAGGCGGTGTGGCTCATGACTTCAACAACATGCTGAGTGTTATCCAGGGCCGTACGGAGCTGGCCCTCCTCGATGTGGACCCCAAAGACCCCCTCCATGCCAGCCTTCAGGAGATCTCCAAGGCCGCAAAGCGCTCCGCAAACGTCATCCGCCAGCTTCTGGCATTTGCCCGAAAGCAGACCATTGCGCCGGAGGTATTGCACTTAAACGATACCGTGGAAGGGATGCTCAAGATGTTGAGACGCCTCATCGGCGAAGACATGGATCTCACCTGGGAGCCTGACACGAATCTCTGGCTGGTGAACATGGACCCGGCCCAGATAGACCAGATATTGGTCAACCTGTGTGTGAATGCCCGGGATGCGATCTCGGGCGTAGGCAGAGTCACCATTGAAACAGAAAACGTGGTCCTGGACGAGGCCTACTGTGGTGAATATAAGGGATGTGCGCCGGGCGAGTATGTGATGCTGGGGGTCAGCGATGACGGCAGCGGCATGGACAAGGAAACCCTGGAGAATGTATTTGAGCCCTTTTTCACCACCAAGGAGGTGGGCAAGGGGACAGGTCTCGGGCTTTCCACGGTGTATGGTATTGTCAGTCAGAACCAGGGCTTCATCGACGTCACCAGTGAACCGGGTAAAGGGACAACCTTCAAGATCTATCTACGCCGACATCGTGGAGAGGCCGAGGAAGAGATAGAAGCGGCTAAAACGGAAATGCCCCAAGGCCGTGGCGAGACTATCCTGATCGTGGAGGATGAGGCTTTGGTCCTGGATGTAGGCAAGCAGATCCTGGAGCGGCTGGGCTATACCGTCCTGGCGACAGTGAGTCCCGGCGAGGCCGTGAGGATGGCCCGGGAATACTCCGGTGAGATCCACCTGCTGATGACCGATGTGGTGCTTCCCGAGATGAGCGGAAAGGACCTGGCCGAGGAGATGATAAAGATCCGGCCGAACACCAAGACCTTGTTCATGTCGGGATACACGGCCGACATTATTGCCCACCGGGGGATACTGGACAGAGGTGTGTATTTTGTTCAAAAGCCCTTTACAACGGATAGCCTGGCCCGGAAGGTGAGGGAGGTGCTGGATATTGAAAATTGAGGATTGAATCCGCCAGAGGCGGACAAGGGTTGTATTCCCCGCTCCTTGGTGGGGCGCTCAATGCTTTTGATGATACCCCGCTGCTTGCGGCGGGGTAGTTCATTATTGACGATTGAGGCATTGAGGGATTGCGTATCAGCTTTTTTGGAATTCAGGCCTGCCCGCCAGTGCCTTTGGGCTCGGGAGATGTTTCAGCCGCATGTGAGGGTTAAAGACATCACCTGCAAATCATATCCTGTCAGGGTTTAGTCAGAAACCCTTCAAGCTGCAAGTATTATCACAGAAATTGAGAGAGGTGCTGGAACAGACATAACATCGGATATGCACTTGATTTACCCTTGACACGTATTCCCCATCCGCCTATAGTGACAAAATTCCGAAAGACAGACCCGTTCAAAATTGTTCGTTACGATCGTAGCAACCAGTCAATTTCTTAATATATTTTTAAGCAAATCAGATTCAAACATCTCTATTATTGATGGCTTGCAAGGCCCAAAGTGATTATATCAGATATAAGGTAGTTGTATTCCGACGTCATAATACCTTAGAAGCATGTTATTTCCGATATAGATGTATCATCTCAATATTCGGCGGATAAAACCCTTACTGCCTCCGGCTCGGGGAGCTTACCCTCCGGCCTGGAAGCCTACGGGCTGGAAGCGGGCTCGGAGAGGTAAATTCCTTGTTCGGAGTTAAGGTGTAAACCTTTTATTCGACCACTGGTTATTGAGCTAATACCTATAGATGTTGTTTTTGGCACAGGATGAAACTGAGATCCGGGACAAGGTTGATGTGGACCATGCCCCGAATGATCTCTTAGAAATCTAAACCAGCAAACAGAGGAGGGAAAGACATGAAAGTCAAAGGTTTTGGAATCTTGGTGGTCCTGTTGGCG